>JANYFU010000463.1 GCA_025359665.1 Caulobacteraceae bacterium | reverse complement strand
CCGGCCTGATCGAGGCGGTGAAGGGCAACCTCACCGTCAACGGCGCGGTCACGGGAACCGGCACGGCTGCGGTCAACGCCGGCACCCTCTACTTCACCTCGAGCTTCAGCGAGAACGTCAAGTTCAGCGCCACCGGCGTGCTCGAACTGGCCCACTCGACCGCCTATGGCGGGACGATCACCGGCCTGTCGACCACCGGAAGCAACCAGTTGGACCTGCGAGACATCACCTTCACGACGGGCGTGACCAAGGCGACGTTCGCGGGCACCACCAAGGGCGGAACCCTGACGGTCACGGACGGCGCCCACACGGCCTCGATCAAGCTGACCGGTAACTACACCGCCTCGACCTTCGTCGTGGCCACCGACAACCTAGGCGGCACGCTGGTCCACGACCCAGCGGCGACCTCGCCGTCGCCGGCCGCCTTCGCCTCGGCGATGGCGGGGATGGGGTCGGCGTCCGCCGCGATCACCGCATCGACGTCGGCGACCCAGCTGTCGATTATGGTGCTGACAGCACCCCGGGCATTGTGAGTTCGATCCTACCGACTGGGGGCCGCGGTCGCGCCGCCGCCGGCTTGGGAGCCGGCTCTGGGCTGACCTTGTCCAGTGTTCTGAGAATGCGAGGCCGCATGGATTCGCCAGCGTCGCCAGCTTTGGCCAGCACCGGAACGATCGTGGGGGCGACCGGGGCGCCCGGCGCCAACTACCAGAACAACGGTTATTACTATGGCCAGGCCGGCGGCGCCGGGGGCGCGGGACTCACCTATGCCGGTACGCTGTTCAACACCGGTAGCATCATCGGCGGGGTGGGCGGCGTCGGCGGCGGTATGTTCTCGACCCTTCAGGCCGTCAGCGGCGCCGGCGGTGTGGGCGGCGCCGGAGTGGTGCTGACTTACGGAACGGTCACCAACAGCGCCGGTGGGATCGCCGGAGGCGCGGGGGGGCAGGGCGGAAATAATATTCGCTTATCCGGCGGCGCTGGCGGCGCCGGCGGCAGCGGCATCGTCTCGAGCGGGGCCTTTGGGGTGGCGTACAACAGCGCGGCGATTGCCGCCGGCCACGGTGGGGTCGGGGGGACCGGCGCCTCCGGGGGGAGCGGAGGACGCGGCGGCATCGGCGTCTACTTCACCGGAACCGGCGCATTTACCAATACGGCGAGCGGATCGGTGGTCGGCGGCGCGGGAAGCATCGGGGGGACCGGAAGCGCCGGATACAGTGGCCCCTCGGGGGCCGGTGGCGCAGGCGCCTACCTTCAAGCCGGCGGCAGCTTGCTCAATCAGGGCATCATCGGCGGTGGTGGCGGCGGCCGCGGAAGTAACAACCGCTTTTCCGGCGCGGCCGGGGGCGATGGAGTAATAGTGAAGGGCAAGGCTGGAGGTCCCTCGGCCGGACTATTCAATGGCGGGGGAACCATCACCGGCGGGGCGGGGGCCGTGGGTGGCTATAACAGATTCTTCTCAGCCGGTTCGGGCGGCGCGGGGGGCGTCGGGGCGCGATGCCTTACCGGCGCCGAATACATCGACAACAGCGGGCTGATAAGCGGCGGCGCGGGGGGATCGGGAGACCGCGGCGGCCTCAACTCTCAGGGCGGAGCCGGCGGGGCCGGCGGGGCCGGCGTTACGCTTTCCGCCGGTGAAACCGTGGCCAACCAAATCGGGGTAATTCTTGGCGGGGCGGGCGGCGCCGGCGGCGCCTATGGCGCCAACGGCGGGGGCACAGCCGGCGTCGGCGGGGCCGGCGGGACAGGAGTCGTGGGCGCAGAGGGCGCCATCGTCCTCACCGGCGAGTTGGCCCGGGCCTTGATCTCCGGCGGCCAGGGCGGCACGGGTGGCCAAGGCCCCTCCGCGGGCACACCCGGTGTCGGGGGAACCGGGGTGGCCTTCATGGGCGCCGGCATGCTGCACAACTATAGCGCCAGCACGATCACCGGCGGAATGGGCGGCACGGCGGGTCCCCTCCTCAGCGCGAGCGATCAGCTCAGCACCACCGGCGGCGTAGGCGGGATCGGGGTGTGGGTCGCCGGCGCAGGCCTTGTCACCAACGCCGGATCAATCATCGGTGGCGGTGGGGGGGGCGCACGCTTACAGGGCCCGGCGCCCAACGGCGGGGCCGGTGGGGCCGGGATCGTGCTCGCCACGGCGTCGAGCCTGAACAACAGCGGACGGATTGTCGGCGGCGCTGGCCATGCCGGCTACAGCCAGCCGGCGCATGTCTTCGCGCGTGGCGGCTCGGGCGGCGCCGGCGGAACAGCGGTCACTTTCCTGGGTGTAGCGGTCAACACCGGGACGATCCAAGGCGGCGCGGGGGGCTACGGTGCCCGGGGCTCCGGCGAAGCTGGGGCGGCCGGAAGCGGCGTGGTGTTCACCGGCGCGGGAACTCTGACCAATGGCGGATCGGCCAGTGGCTCCGCGCTGGTGACAGGGGGGACGGGTGTCATCGCCGGGGCCGGCTTTGCCGCTACGGTCATCAATTGGGGCACGATCCAGGGGAGCGTCGCCCCCGCGGTGAGCTTCGCCTCGGCCGCCGACCGGCTGGTGGAACACAGCGGCGCGGTCCTCCTGGGAACGGTACAGGGCGGCGGCGGTGTCCTCGAGCTGGCGCCGGGCGGAGCGGCGGGAACGATCAGCGGCCTGGGCGGCAATGTCGGCGGGTTCGGATCCTACGTCGTTGACGCCAACGCGGCCTGGACCCTGGGCGGCTTCAATACCGTCGCCGCCGGTCAGACCCTCAACGTCTCCGGGACGCTGACCAACAGCGGAACGGTCAACAATGCCGGCAGCCTGGTGATCACGGGCGCGCTCATCGACACCGGCCTGTTCGCCGAGACCGGCAACGTCGCCAACTACGGGCTGCTGTCGATCGGCGGAACGCTGACCAACACCGGCGTCCTAGGGGCAGCCGGCAATTCCAATACCGCGGTTGTCCTGACCGTCGGCGGCCTCTTGAACAACAGCGGCTTCGTGCAGGGGGCGTTCGGGACCGTCGGGACCAGCGGCTCAATTTCCGGCGGCTCCGGCGGGTTCGGCGGCTCCGGCGTCGCGACCAGCGGATCGGCGATCATCGTCAACAGCCTTCGGATCACCGGCGGCGGCGGCGGCGCGGGGGGGAAAGCCACCTCTGGCCTGAGCAACGGCGGCCGCGGCGGGCTTGGCGCGAACGGTGTTTACCTGCAGAACGGCGGATCGATCGGCAACTCCGGTTTCATCACCGGCGGGAATGGCGGCGCGGGAGGCTATGGCCAGCGTGGCGGCGGCGTCGGCGGCTCGGGCGGCGCAGGCGTCTTCCTTGGCTCTCACGGCGGCACGCTGACAAACAGTGGCCAGGTCGTGGGCGGCGCCGCCGGCCTCGGCGGAATCAACAAAAGCTCTCAACGCGCGACCAGCGGCACGGCCGGGGCCGGCGTATTCATCAGCAACGGCGGCTTCGTCAGCAATTTAACGGCAAGTGCGGTGATCAGCGGCTCGGTTGGTCTCTACGCGACGGGACCGGCGACCATCACCAATTTCGGTACGATCAGGGGGACAGGCGGCGTCTCCGTGCAGTTCAAATCCTCGACCGACCGACTGATCGAAGAAGCCGGCAGCGTTCTGATCGGGGTGGCGCAGGGCGGCGGCGGTGTGCTCGAGCTGGCTTCCGCGACCGGCGTGATCACCGGGCTTGGCGCGCAGGGAACGATCTCGGGCGGCGAATCGATGACCTTCGGTGGCTTCGGCGTCTACCAGATCGATGCCGGAGGATCCTGGACCCTGAGCGGCTCCAACGCGATCGGTGCGGGAAAGACCCTGGCCAACGCCGGCGCGATCGCCGGGGTCGTGGCGCTCGCCTCCGCAAGCGCCCGCCTGATAGCGCGGGCGGGGTCCTCGATTACGGGTACGGTCACCGGTGGCGGCGGGACCCTGGAGGTTGCGTCGGGAAGCGGTACGATCACCGGCCTGGGCGGAACCGGCACGATATCGGGTGGCGAGGCGATGACCTTCACCGGTTTCGGCTCTTATCAGCTCGACATGGGAAGCAACTGGACGCTGAGCGGGACCAACGCGATCGGCGCGGGGAAAACCTTGACCAACGCCGGCACGCTGACCAACGCCGGGACGCTGGCCGGGAACGTGACGCTCACCGCCTCTAGCGCGCGCCTGATCGCCCAGGCTGGATCGAGCTTGACCAGCGCGGTCGCTGGCGGCGGGACGCTCGAGCTGGCGTCGGGAACCGGGACGATCACCGGCCTGGGCGCGACGGGAACGATCTCCGGTGGCGTGGCGATGACCTTCAGTGTTTTTGGCTCCTACCAGATCGACGCGGGAAGTTCCTGGACGCTGAACGGGGCGAACACGATCGCGGCGGGAAAGACCCTGGCCAATGCCGGCACGCTGACCAACGCCGGCACGCTGAGCAACGCCGGCGCGCTGGTCGGGGGCTTGACGTTCACCGCCCCGAGCGCGCGTCTTATCACCCAGACTGGATCGAGCATAACCGGCGCGGTCGTCGGCGGCGGCGGGGCGCTGGAGCTGGTGTCGGGAACCAGCACGATCACCGGCCTGGGCGCGACGGGCACGATCTCCGGCGGCGAGGCTATGACCTTCAGCGGCTTCGGATCCTACCAGTTCGACAGTGGCGCCGCCGTCACCTTGGTGGGCTATACCGCCTTCGGCGCCGGTCAGTCCCTCACCAACCTCGGCTCGATCATCAACCCGGCGACCTACGGCTATGGCGTCAGGCTGAACGGCGGAACCCTGATCAATGGAGCGAGTGGCGCCGGCGCGGCCTCGATCACTGGAGCCGGGGGTGGCGTCTATGTCGGCTCGATCGGCGGCTCGATCGTCAATTTCGGCACCATCGGCGCTTCGGGAAGCAACCGGGTGGGACTCGCTCTGCGAGGCGCCACAACCCTGGCCAACGCCGGGCTGATCCGTGGCGCCGGGGGCGTCAGCGGCGGCTACGGAGCCCCCGCGGTCATCAGCCACGGTGGCGGGTTGTTCACCAACGCCGGCACGATCGCCGGGGGGTTGGGCGGCGGTTCGTCCAACCAGAACGCCCTCAGCTTTGAATTCCATGGCGGCGGCACATTGATCAACGGCTCGGCGATGGCGTTGGGCGCCAAACTTCTGGGCGGAGTCTACGCCAACGGCGCCAATGGGCTGACCATCGTCAACTACGGCACGATCGCGCCCTCGGGAACGACAGGCGTGCGGTTCCTCCAATCGGCCAGCCGCCTCGTCGCCGAACAAGGTTCATCGATCGGCGGGGCTGTCTACGGCGGCGGCGGGACGCTGGAACTGGCCTCGGGAACTGGGACGATCACCGGGCTGGGCGGGACCGGCACGATCTCGGGCGGCGAGGCGATGACCTTCAGCGGCTTTGGTTCCTATCAGCTCGACGCGGGAAGCGCCTGGACTCTGAGCGGGACCAACACGCTTGGCGCAAGCCAAACCATCAGGAACGCCGGAAGTCTGTCGATTTCGGGCGCTCTCGCCAATGCCGGGCTCATCCAAGGCGTCGGCGGGACACCGGCGGCGCTGTCGGCAACCGCTTCGGGCGCCCTGACCAACACTGGAACGGTGGCGGGCGCGCTGGGCGTGACCGGCGCCGCGGCGCCGAGCGGTCAGACCGGCCATTCGGGCGGTGTCGGCGTCGACTTGGCGGCGGGTGGCGTTGTCGCCAACGGCGCGGGGTTGATCCGTGGCGGTCAAGGCGGAAAGGGCGGTTTCGCGACCGGCACGGTCGAGGGCTACGCCTACTACGGCGGCCACGGTGGCGCGGGCGCCGCGGCCGTGATTGTCGGGGCTTCGGGTTCGATGACCAATGCCGGCGGCCTTGTCGTCGGCGGCCAGGGTGGCGACGGCGGCGATGCGCCGTCCTTCAACTATGAGTTCGTCGGCGGCGACGGTGGCGCGGGCGCCGCCGGCGTCCTTCTTCAGGCGGGCGCGGTCATCACCAACGTCGGCGGCACGATCGCCGGTGGCCAGGGCGGCTTCGGTGGTAGCG
>JANYFU010000452.1 GCA_025359665.1 Caulobacteraceae bacterium | reverse complement strand
TCCTCGTTTCGCAGACGCTCGAACCAGGGCCAGTGGGTGTCGCTGGTGAACAGACTGACGTCCGCGACCTGGAATTCCTCGAGCGGGGTGGCGTAGGCCATGGCTTTCGCTGCCGCCAGGCGCTCATTTCGAGCCACATCCACCGCGCCGTCGGCCATGGCCGTGTCTCCGCCCTAGTTTGATGTCATCATAACCGCCGGATAGAAGGGCGAAAGGTCGAATACGCGACTAGCCCCGTTCCGACCCCCTGAACTGGATCTTCATGCCCTTCCCATCGATGAACCCCGCCCTGGCGCGCGCCCTGACCGAACAGGGCTATGAAGAGCCGACGCCCGTCCAGGCCGCGGTTCTGGAAAAGTCGGCCGCCGACCGCGACCTGCTGGTGTCCGCACAGACGGGATCGGGCAAGACAGTGGCCTATGGCCTGGCCATGGCCTCGACCATTCTCGGAGAGGCGGAACGCCTGCCGCCGGCCGGCGCGCCGCAAGCCCTGACGATCGCTCCGACCCGCGAACTGGCCTTGCAGGTCGCCCGCGAACTGGCCTGGCTCTATGGCCGCGCCGGAGCCCGGGTCGAGACCTGTGTCGGCGGGATGGATTCCCGACGCGAGCAACGCGCTCTGGCCGCCGGCGCCCAGATCGTGGTCGGCACCCCAGGCCGCCTGCGCGATCACCTGGAGCGCGGTCACCTAGATCTCGGATCTCTTGAGGTGGTGATCCTCGACGAGGCCGACGAGATGCTCGACCTAGGCTTCAAGGAAGACCTCGAATTCATCCTCGAGGCCATGCCCGCCGAACGACGCACGCTCCTGTTCTCGGCCACCATCGCCCGCGACATCGCCGCCCTCGCCCATTCCTATCAAAAGGCGGCGGTGCGCATCGATACGGTCCGATCGAACGAGCCGCATGGCTACATCGAGTATCGCGCGGTCCGCGTGGCCCCCAATGAGATCGAACTGGCGGGGGTCAATGTGCTGCGCTTCTTCGAGGCCCCCGGAACCCTGGTGTTCTGCGCCACCCGCGAGGCGGTGCGGCACCTGCACGCCGCCCTGCGCGAACGCGGCTTCGACGCCGTGGCCCTGTCCGGCGAGATGAGCCAGCGCGAGCGCACCGACGCCCTTCAGGCGCTGCGCGACGGGCGCGCGCGGGTCTGCGTGGCGACCGACGTCGCCGCCCGTGGCCTCGATCTGCCCGACCTGGGCCTGGTGATTCACGCCGATCTGCCAGCCAATCGCCAGGGGCTTCTGCACCGTAGCGGCCGGACCGGACGCGCGGGACGCAAGGGCATATCGGTGCTGCTGGCGCCCTACACCCGCCGTCGCCGCGTCGAACAGCTTTTGGCCTCCGCCGGGGTCGACGCTGCCTGGAGCGGGCCGCCAAGCGCCGAGGAAATCCGCGCCGGCGATCAAGCCCGTCTGCTGGCCGACCCGATCCTCACCGAAACCCCGAGCGAGGAGGACCTGGCGCTCGGACGACTGTTGCTCGAGAAGTCGCCGCCGGAAGTCATCGCCGCCGCCCTGATCCGCCAGCACCGCGCCAAGCTGCCGGCGCCCGAGGATCTGTTCGATCCGGGCGAACAGCGCGGCGGCGGAGGGACCAGTCGCGACCGCGAACGCGGCCCCGATCGCGGCGGTCGCCGTGACGACCGGGAAGCAGTCGATCGTCCGAGGCCCGAGCGCGCGCCGCGCGAGTCCTACGCGCGCTCCGAAACCGATGGCGTGTGGTTCCGCATGGCGGTCGGCCGCAACAGCAACGCCGACCCGAAATGGCTGCTGCCGATGATCTGCCGCCGAGGCCATGTGACCAAGAAGGACATCGGCCAGATCCGCATCTTCGATCGCGAAACCAAGTTCGAGATTACCCGAGAGGCCGTCGACCGCTTCAAGGCCGCCGTCGCCTCGGCCCCGGGCGAGCCGATCCGCATCGAGGCGGCTGGCGCGCCGGGCTCGAAGGTTCACGCCGACGCGCCTCGCGAGGCCGCGCGCGGCGGCGGCGCGGAAGAAACCTTCGTCCGCAGCCCGAAAGGCCCGCCGCGCAAGGGCCCGCCGCCGAAGAAGAAGTCGAACGATGGGCGG
>JANYFU010000413.1 GCA_025359665.1 Caulobacteraceae bacterium | reverse complement strand
CCGCCTGCGTCGGCGCGGTCCGCGCGGCCGTCGAGCGCCTGGGATACAGCCGCCAGGACATCGTCTCCGGCGCCGGCCATGACTCGGTCTATGTCTCGCGCGTTGCCCCGACCGGCATGATCTTCATCCCCTGCGAGGACGGCATCAGCCACAATGAGGCCGAGAACATCACCCCCGCCCAGGCCCAAGCTGGCGCCGATGTCCTCCTCCACGCAGTCCTTGCCTTCGACGCCCGGGCGTGAGCGGGGATGACTCACCAGTTGGGAACCCCACCATGCGCCGACGCGATGTCATGACTTCGGGCGCGGCGGCCTTCACCCTGGCGGCCGAGCCGGTCCGGTCGTTCGCACAATCCTTGGGCGCGCGAATCTCCTGGACCCTGCCGCCCAAGGGCGAAGTCACGATGATCGAGAACAGCTTCATACCTATGCCGGATGGGGTGAAGCTGGCCGTTCAGCTTTGGCTGCCGGCCGGGAGCGACAAGCGCCCCTGCCCGGTCGTCGTCGAATACATCCCCTATCGCAAACGCGACCGCTACCGGGCCTATGACATGTACTGGGGCCAGATCCTGGCCCAGTATGGGATCGGCTACGCCCGGCTGGAAACCCGGGGTTCGGGCGACTCCACCGGCCTGCTCGAAGACGAATACCTGCCGATCGAACACCATGACGCGGCCACCGCCATCGCCTGGCTGGCCGCCCGGCCCTGGTGCAACGGGTCGGTGGGCATGCGCGGGGTGTCCTGGGGCGGTTTCAGCACCCTGCAGGCGGCCACCCTCGCTCCGCGGGCGCTGAAGGCGATCATGCCGATGTGCGCCTCGGACATGCGCTACACCGACGACGCCCACTATGTCGGCGGCGCCTTCGCCCTGACTGGCCTCAAATGGGCGACCAGCATGAAGGTGGTGATGGCCGCGCCGCCCGACCCCCTGATCACCGGCGAGGCCTGGCGCGACGAATGGAAGCGCCGCCTCGACGCCACCCCGGCCATCGCCGCCCGCTGGCTGAGCCACCAGACCAACGACGCCTATTGGCGCCAGGGTTCGGTCGCCTTGGACTGGGACGCCATCCGTTGCCCTGTCTATGTGATCGGCGGCCTAGTCGATTCCTACGGCGCCCAGATCCCCCGCTTGCTTGAACACCTCAAGGTTCCGCGCAAGGGCCTCTACGGGCCGTGGCGGCACGGCTATCCCTCGCCCGCCACGCCGGGACCCGGACTCGACTGGGCGTGGGAGGAGGTGCGCTGGTGGCGCCATTGGCTGATCGGCGAGGCGACCGGGATCATGGATGAGCCGATGCTGCGGGTCTATATGCCCGACGCCACCGCGACCCAGGTCGCGCCGGGGCCGATCCCCGGCCGATGGGTAGCTCAGGCGTCTTGGCCGTCGCCCGGCGTCACCCTCCGGCGGTTCCATCTTGGAGGACGCGGGCTGCACGACACGCCCCAGCAACCTGAAACCGCGAAAGTCGATGGAAGCCGGATCGTCGGCCTGGGCAAGGTGGAGTGGGTTCCTTTCGCTCCCACCGAATTGCCCCGCGAACAGTCGCCCGACGACGCCCGCTCGGTGGTGTTCGATACCCCGCCACTGACCGCCGCGGTCGAGGTACTCGGGGCGGGCGCCCTGCGGGTCCGGGTCTCCAGCGACAAGCCCGTTGCCCATCTGGCCATCCGCCTGTGCGAGGTGACGTCCAAGGGCCAATCGTGGCTGGTGACTTACGGCCTGCTTAACCTCACCCACCGCGACGGCCACGGCCATCCGGCCGCCCTTGCGCCCGGCCACGTCTATGACATCGATATACCGTTGAACTTCACCGCCCATCGCTTCGCGACTGGCAGCCGGATTCGCGCCGCCGTGTCGGAAAGCCTCTGGCCCCTGGTCTGGCCCGCGCCGGCCACGGCGACCCTGACCCTCGATCTCGCCGCCTCACATCTGGACCTGCCGCTTCGCGCCGTCCCCACCGCCGAGGCGGCGATGCCCATCGCCCTGGCGCCGGCCCTGCCCGACGATCCGACGGGCTGGCCGGCCATGGAGATCTCCCAGACCGCCGGCGAAGTCCGCGTTGTCGAGACCTGGCCGATGTCATCAAGCGTGATCGCCGAGATCGGCGAGATCGTGTCGGGCGGCGGTCCAAACGTCGCCTTGTCGATCACGCCGGGCGATCCGCTCAGCTGCGCCTGGCGCGCCGAACAGTCGGCCAGATACCAACGCCCGGGCTGGGATGTGGCGATCAAAAGCTCGGTGTCGGTCCGCGCCGACGCCGGCGCCTATGTGGTCGAGGAGCGCCTGGTGGCCAGCCTCAACGGCGAGACTGTGGCCGATGTGAAACACCACGCCACCATAGCTCGCGTGCTGGCCTAAGCGAGGATCAATCCCTGCCCATTGAAACGATCGGCTCGAAGCAGCCGAGGATCAGACGCCGGGCGTCGAACGGCGGCTCCCCGGCCGTATCCATGCGCTCGTCCTGGTGCATCTTCTCTTCGGCGGCCTGGAAGCTGGCCTTGTCGGACCAGATCTGCCAGGTGAAGACGATCTTTTCGCCCGCCTTCGCGGCGACCGCGCGGCGGAAGTCGGTCTGCTTGCCGTCGGGAACGAAATCCTCCCAGCACTCGACGATCTCCAGGCAGGCCATATTCCCTGAAGAACCGCGCGCCGCTCTCGGCCCATTTGCGATAGGCCTCCATCTTGTCCTCGGGCACGGGGATTACCAGGCCGGCGACATACATGGTTCAGGCTCCTTCGGACTGGAGTCGCAATCGCATGTCCCGGTAGGCCGCCGCTATCAGTTCGTTCAGCGCCGCGGCGTTCACCGGCTGCGCCCAGCGGACCTTGACGTGCCGCATGCGTTTGCCGGCGCCTTCGAGCAGGCCGGCCGGGTCATCGAGCGCCGCCCCGTGGAAGAAGCCGACATTCGCATGAGCCCTGAAGGCGTCGACATAGCCGAACGCCGCATCGCCTACGCACGCGGTGGGATGGCCATCTTGCAGAAGTTCGCGAACGTCCGCTCCGCAGCCGCGCATCTGTTCAAACCATGGCTGGGCGATCCGTCGTAGTTCCTCATCAGGCTTGGAAAACCAAGCCTCGACGCCGGGGTCCAACCGAACGGCGCTGGGAAAGCGGAAGTGAATGCTCACCAGGCCAGAATGCCAGCTTGGCCCGTGATGTCCAGGCGGCGTCCAGCGCCAGCTAGAAATGCGACTATCGGCGCGGGGGCGCCCCGTGCGATCCTGGGCGTCGAGAGGTTTTTCCAATGGTCGATTTTACCTTGATCGCGCGGCTTCTGGGCGACCGCAAACCCGGCCATAGCCTGGCGCAGGGGCTGTACAACAGCCAGGACGCTTTCGATTTCGACATGGCGGCGATCTTCAGCCGGTCGTGGCTGATGGTCGGCTTCGACGTCGAGCTGCCCCGGGCCGGGTCGTGGATGTCAGTTCCGATCGGGCCGTGGCCGGTGATCATCACCCGGGACCGCAACGGCGACCTGCACGCATTCCACAACAGCTGCCGCCACCGGGGCTCCCAGATCTGCAAGCCCGGCAAGGGCG
>JANYFU010000146.1 GCA_025359665.1 Caulobacteraceae bacterium | reverse complement strand
AACCCGGCCACGATCATGACCGACCCCAATGTCGCCGACGTGACCTACATCGAGCCCATCACGGCCGAAACCGTCGAGCGGATCATCGCCAAGGAACGTCCGGACGCGCTGTTACCCACAATGGGTGGCCAGACCGCGCTGAATACCGCCCTGGCGCTCGAGGCTTCGGGGGCGCTGGCCCGCTACGGCGTCGAGATGATCGGCGCGCGGGCCGAAGTGATCGACAAGGCCGAGGACCGCCAGAAATTCCGCAACGCGATGGACTCGATCGGGCTGGAGAGTCCGAAGTCCAAGGCCGCTCATTCGATGGAAGAGGCTCTCGAAGCACAGATCCTGGTGGGCTTGCCGGCGATCATCCGCCCCTCTTTCACCCTGGCCGGCACCGGCGGTGGCATCGCCTACAACATGGAGGAGTTCCGCGAGATCGTCGATCGCGGCCTCGACATGTCGCCGACCCATGAAGTCCTGATCGAGGAGAGCGTCCTGGGTTGGAAGGAGTTCGAGATGGAGGTGGTCCGGGACAAGGCAGACAATTGCATCATTGTCTGCTCGATCGAAAACATCGATCCGATGGGCGTCCATACCGGCGATTCGATCACCGTCGCCCCGGCGCTGACCCTGACCGACAAGGAATATCAATGGATGCGCGCCGCCTCGATCGCGGTGCTACGGGAGATCGGCGTCGAGACAGGCGGTTCCAACGTGCAGTTCGCCGTCAACCCCGCGGACGGACGAATGCTGGTGATCGAGATGAACCCGCGGGTGTCGCGCTCCTCGGCCCTGGCGTCCAAGGCCACCGGCTTTCCCATCGCCAAAGTCGCGGCCCGTCTGGCCGTGGGCTATACGCTGGACGAATTGCTCAACGACATCACCCGGGCGACGCCAGCTTCATTCGAGCCATCGATCGACTACGTGGTCACCAAGATCCCCCGTTTCGCTTTCGAGAAGTTCCCCGGATCCGAACCGCATCTGACCACTCAGATGAAGTCGGTGGGCGAGGTGATGGCGATCGGCCGCACCTTCGCCGAGAGTTTGCAGAAAGCATTGCGAGGCCTGGAGACCGGACTGAACGGCCTGGATGAGATCGATATCCCGGGCGCGAGCGATCCGGCCGGCGGCCGCGCCGCCATCGTCCGGGCGCTGGGCGATCCGACCCCCGACCGGCTGCGGGTGATCGCCCAGGCCTTTCGGCATGGCCTCGACGTGGAGGCGGTGAACGCCGCTTGTTGCTATGAACCCTGGTTCCTGCGTCAGATCGAAACCCTGGTGAAGACCGAGGCCCGGGTCCGCGCCGAGGGGCTGCCTGTCGAAGCCTCCGCCATGCGCCGCTTGAAGGCGTTGGGTTTCGCCGACGCGCGCCTCGCCAGCCTGACCGGCGCCGCCGAAGCGGACGTGCGCGCGACTCGCCAAGCCCTTGGCGTGCGTCCGGTCTACAAGCGTATCGACAGTTGCGCCGCGGAGTTCGCCGCCGCCACGCCCTATATGTATTCGACCTATGAAGCCGGCGTGCTGGGCCAACCAGCGCAGTGCGAGTCAGAGCCGACGGGCGCTCGCAAGGCCATCATCCTGGGTGGCGGACCCAACCGCATCGGCCAGGGTATCGAGTTCGACTATTGCTGCTGCCACGCCGCTTTCGCCATGGCCGAGATCGGCGTCGAATCGATCATGGTCAATTGCAATCCCGAGACAGTCTCCACCGACCCCGACACCTCCGACCGGCTATATTTCGAGCCCCTGACCGCGGAGGATGTGCTGGAACTGATCGCGGTCGAGGCGTCGAAGGGCGAATTTTTGGGCGTGATCGTACAGTTCGGCGGCCAGACGCCGCTGAAGCTCGCCCATCCGCTGGAGGCGGCGGGAATCCCAATCCTGGGCACAACGCCGGATGCCATCGACCTGGCCGAGGACCGCGAGCGGTTCCAGCAACTGCTGCACCGCCTGGATATCAAACAGCCGGTGAATGCCATTGCCCGCGGCGCCGAGGAGGCCCTGGCCGGCGCGTTGCGGGTCGGCTTCCCTGTCGTGATCCGCCCATCGAACGTGCTCGGCGGCAGGGCGATGGAGATCGTCAGGGACGAAGAACAGCTGGGCCGTTATATCCAGACCGCCCTGAAGGTCTCAGGCGACGGGCCCGTGCTGATCGACGCCTATCTGTCGCGCGCCACCGAGGTAGACGTCGATGCGCTGTGCGACGGCGAGACGGTTTTCGTGGCGGGCGTGCTCGAACACATCGAAGAGGCCGGTGTCCACTCGGGCGACAGCGCCTGTTCCCTTCCTCCCTTCTCTCTGCGGGAGGACACCATCGCCGAACTGAAGCGACAGACAGAGGCCATGGCCCGGGCGCTGAACGTGCGAGGCCTGATGAACGTGCAGTTCGCCATTGAAGAGCCTCTATCGGACGCCCCGCGAATTTTCGTACTGGAGGTGAACCCCCGCGCCAGCCGCACCGTGCCTTTCGTCGCCAAGACCATCGGAAAGCCGATCGCCGCCATCGCCGCCAAGGTGATGGCCGGCGCGAGCCTCGCCAGCTTCGGCCTGAAGGACACGCCCTACGACCACGTGGCTGTGAAGGAGGCGGTGTTTCCCTTTGCCCGATTCGCTGGCGTCGATACGATCCTTGGCCCGGAGATGCGCTCGACCGGCGAAGTGATGGGCCTCGACTGGCGCCGACCAGACGAAGACACCGCCCAGCCGGCGTTCGCGCGCGCCTTTGCCAAGAGCCAGTTGGCCGGCGGCACGCAACTACCTTCGGCGGGCGCGGTGTTCGTGTCAGTTAAGGACGCCGACAAACCTTGGATCGAGGAGCCGGTAAGGTTGTTGCTGGAACTAGGTTTCCGCGTTCTGGCCACCGGCGGCACTCACACCCATCTGGCGACCATGGGCTACAAGGTGGACTTCGTGCGCAAGGTGCTTGAGGGTCGGCCTCATATCCTGGATGCGATGAAAAACCGCGAGATCCATCTGGTGTTCAACACCACCGAAGGGCGCCAGTCACTCGAGGACAGCTTCTCCCTGCGCCGCGCCGCCCTGATGATGAAAATCCCCTACTACACTACCGCCGCCGGCGCCCTGGCCGCGGCCCAGGGCATCGCGGCTCAGGCAAAGGGCGCGCTGGAGGTTCGGTCGCTGCAGAGCTACGGGGCGGGATGAGATGTCGCGGACCAGGCGCCCGGGTGACTCACACGCCTGGGGAAGGAAAACGAGAGATGAAAGCAATCTTAGCGGGCGTCTTGGCGGCCGGTCTGGTGGCGACAACCGGAGCGACCCACGCTCAGGTTCACGACGCCTCGTTCAATGCGCCAGGCGGGCAGCGGACCCTTTCGCAATGGATCGATATCGATGGGGCGTCTGCCTGCATTTGGAAGCAGTTTACCGATGAGGCCACGATCCGAGCCTCCGGCGCCGCCATGGCGCGCGTCGACTTAAGGAACGGCGGCCTGCTGGAAGAGGGCTTCAGCGCCCATCCAGCGCCCGGCGAAACCATCCGCCATCAAATCATCACCTATCTGCCGGAACGTCTGCTGGTTCTACGCAATCAGGCGACCCCGGCTGGACTGCCGGGCGCGGAACTCTATCCCAACATCGTGCAGATAATCGCGCTTGAGCCGCGCGAAGGCGGTGTGACACGACTGACCCTGGCACATACCGGCTACGCGCCCGGCGCCAGCCACGACCAACTCTACACCTTCTTCCATGACCACAATCCAGACTTTCTGATTAGAGCCAAAAAGGCCTGCGAGAGCGCCAGATAGACATCGGCGCTCGGAGACCGGCGCCGCATTTTGCGCCATTTCCTGTTCGACACCGCCAAAGCCCACCCGACACCCAGATCCAGTATCCGCTTTATATAATTGAAATTGTAAGGATTTTGTCGTTTTGAAAGGACGCGCCTCGCTTACTGTTTTTGACAGGTCTTGAATCCGAGGGCGCGGGCTCCTACTCTCCTAGGCCCCCCTGGACGCGCAAGTCCACGGTCGGCCATTTCAATACCTAAAGGGCGAGCTGAGCTTAAACCTGCGATGGAAAAAGTACCCATGACCGGCGAGGGCTTCCACGCCCTCGACGAGGAACTGAGGCGCCTGAAACTCAAGGAGCGGCCAGCTGTCACCGCCGCTATCGGCGAAGCGCGCCAGCACGGCGACCTTTCCGAGAACGCCGAATACCATGCCGCCAAGGAGCGTCAGGGTTGGATCGAGAGCCGCATCGCGGAAATCGAGGACCGGATGGCGCGCGCCCAGATCATCGACGTATCGAAATTGTCTGGCGCGCAAGTAAAGTTCGGCGCCACGGTCAGTGTGCTCGACGAGGACACAGAGGAACAGGCTCGCTACCAGATTGTCGGCGAGCACGAGGCGGATGTGCGTTCAGGCAAGATTTCCATCGCCTCACCCATCGCCCGCGCGATGATCGGCAAGGAGACCGGCGACGTGGTCGAGGTCAACACGCCCGGCGGCGTGAAGGCCTATGAGATCATGAAGGTCGAGTGGGTCTAACAACCTTCTCCGGCCGTTCGATCAACCGCGCCAGACGACATAACCGTAACGGTTAGGAAGGACCTTCCCATGGCAGAGCCCCGTACTGTCCGTTGCCTGATCGTGGGCGCGGGGCCGGCCGGATATACCGCGGCGATCTACGCGGCGCGGGCCCTGCTGCATCCGGTGATGATCCGGGGCCTGACGCCCGGTGGGCAGCTGACCATCACCGCCGACGTGGAGAACTATCCGGGCTTCGCCGAAGTGATCCAGGGGCCGTGGTTGATGGACCAGATGCGGGACCAGGCGGAGCACGTAGGGACAGAGCTGGTAGATGACATCGTCGTCAGCGCGGACCTGTCATCTCGCCCCTTCCGGCTGGTCTGCGACTCTGGGCAGATTTGGCTGGCCGAAACCCTGATCATCGCCACCGGCGCAGAGGCCAAATGGCTCGGCCTACCCAGCGAGCAAGCGTATCAGGGTTTCGGCGTCTCGGCCTGCGCCACCTGCGACGGCTTCTTCTATCGCGGCAAGGATGTAGTGGTGGTCGGCGGTGGCAATACCGCCGTTGAGGAAGCGCTGTTCCTGACCAAATTTGCCGCTTCTGTGGTGGTGGTGCATCGCCGGGATGAATTTCGCGCCGAGCGGATTCTTCAGGAACGGCTGTTCGCCCACCCAAAGATAAAGGTGGTCTGGAACCACGCCGTTCAGGAAATCCTCGGGACGACGGACCCCATGGGCGTGACCAGGGTGAGGCTGGTCGATGTCCGCGACGGTTTCGTCAGCGAGATGGCCTGTGACGGCGTCTTCGTCGCCATCGGCCACGCCCCCGCCTCGGAGCTGTTCGCCGGCCAGCTGAAGACCAAGACCGGCGGCTATCTGGACGTGAAACCCGGAACGGTCTCGACTGAAATCACCGGGGTGTTCGCCGCCGGAGATGTCACCGATGACATCTACCGGCAGGCGGTCACGGCCGCGGGCATGGGCTGCATGGCGGCGCTTGAGGTCGCCCGCCTGCTGGCCGAGGAAGATCATGAACGGGCGCACCATCCGATCAGCCACACCGAGGCCCAGAAGATCGGCGCCTGGTGAGCCGATCGGCGGATCGGACGCCGATCACAATTTGTACAGAATTGTGAATCCACCCTTTCCCTCCGACCGACCTGGGCTTATATCGAGATAGAGGCTTTTGCTCAACGTTAGCATAAGCCCTTAACCGACGGTTCGAGTTGACGCCCCGTCGGTCTTTTTGGGGGCGGGAAATGCTCACTTTGAGCATAAGGGGTAGGTGATGGCTGATGGTTCCATGGAATTTGCCTTTACGCCGGCGGTCGAGAACGCCACGGCGTCGATATGGAGCAAGGTTCGCGCCCAGATCACCCCCCTTGAGTGGCGCCTGCAGGCCCCTTTGATCGCCGAGATCAACCGGCTGAAGCGCGAACGAAACGCCGTGATTCTCGCCCACAACTACATGACGCCGGAGATTTTCCACGGCGTGGGGGACTTCATCGGCGACAGCCTGGGCCTGGCGCGCGAGGCGGCCCGCTGCGAGGCCAGCGTCATCGTGCAAGCCGGCGTGCACTTCATGGCCGAGACCTCCAAGGTCCTGTGTCCCGATAAGCGGGTGCTGATCCCGGATCTGCTAGCCGGATGTTCTCTTGCCGCCTCTATCTCCGCCGCCGATGTCCGCCTGATCAAGCAACGCTACCCGGGCCTTCCAGTGGTGACCTATGTCAACACCACCGCCGCGGTGAAGGCGGAGACCGACATCTGCTGCACCAGCGCCAACGCCGTTCAGGTCGTCGAGGCGGTGGCCCGTGAGTGGGGTGTCGATCGGGTCATTCTGCTGCCCGACGAGTTTCTGGCCCGCAATGTCGCCCGGCAGACCGATATCGGAATCATCGCATGGCAGGGCCGTTGCGAGGTCCATGAGCGCTTCACCGCCGCCGACATCGCCGAGCTGCGCGAAGCTTGGCCGAACGCCAAGATCCTGGCTCACCCGGAATGCCCTACCGAAGTGCTTGAAGCCGCTGATTTCGCCGGGTCGACCGCGGCGATGAGCGACTATGTCACTCAGCGCAAGCCTCGTCAGGTCGTGCTGATCACTGAATGCTCGATGGCTGATAATGTCGCCTGCGACGCGCCAGACACTGAGTTCGTCCGGCCCTGCAACCTTTGTCCGCACATGAAGCGCATCACGCTGGAGAACATCCACGAGGCGCTGCTCTATGACCGTTATGAAGTGACGGTCGACGCGGCCATCGCCGGCCGCGCCCGCGCGGCCGTCCAGCGCATGATCGACTTGCCGCCACCCGCCGTACCAGCCCGCTACGACCTGGTGCGGGCCCGCCATCATGTCGATGTCGAACTGATCTGAACTCGGCCGCCGAAAAGAGACACCGAACATGACGGCGACATATCGCATGGCCTTCGATGGCGTCCTGGTTATCGGCGCGGGCCTCGCCGGGCTCATCGCCGCCTTGGCCGCCGCGCCACGCCGGGTTCTGGTGCTCGCCGCCGCGCCCCTGGGCGAGGGCTCCGCCTCGGCCTGGGCCCAGGGCGGCCTCGCCGTGGCCCTGGGCGTCGATGACGACCCGGCCCTGCATGCCGCCGACACCCTGGCCGCCGGCGCGGGGCTTTGCGATGCGGAGGCCGTCAAGATTCTTACCAGCGAAGGGCCCGACGCGGTCAGGCGCCTTGCCGAACTAGGAGCGCCTTTCGATCGCGATTCCACGGGCGGTTTGGTTCAGAGTCTTGAGGCGGCGCATTCCCGGCCACGGGTGGCGCGGGTGGGCGGCGATGGCGCGGGCCGGGCGATCATGCGCGCCATATTCGACGCAGTCGAAGCCGCTGGACACATCGAGGTTCGCGAGAACGCCCGGGCGGTCGCGCTGCTTTCGGACGGTGAAGGCCGCGTGGGTGGGGCTTTGGTCAGGACGTCTCAAGGGCTGGTGGAGATCGTCGCTCCGGCGACCATGCTGGCGACGGGAGGCCTCGGCGGCCTTTACGCGGTGACCACCGATCCCGCGGCGGTGCGCGGCGAGGGCCTGGCGATCGCGGCGCTGGCCGGCGCGCGCATTCTGGACCCCGAATTCGTCCAGTTCCATCCGACCGCGATCGATATCGGCGCCGACCCGGCGCCCCTCGCCACCGAAGCTTTACGCGGCGAAGGCGCGAAGTTGGTCAACGCCGACGGGTCCGCCTTCATGGCCCGATATGACCCGGCGGCCGAATTGGCGCCGCGCGATATCGTCGCCCGGGCGATCGCCATCGAACGCAAAGCGGGTCGTGGGGCTTTTCTGGATGCGCGGGACGCCGTCGGAGCCGCCTTTCCCGATGAGTTCCCGCTGGTGTTCAGCGCCTGCCAGTCCGCCGGCATCGACCCCCGTGTCCAGGCGATACCCGTCCTGCCGGCGGCGCACTACCACATGGGTGGCGTGGCCACCGATTCGTGGGGCTCGACATCGCTGGCTGGCCTGTTCGCGGCTGGCGAATGCGCCGGGACCGGCGCGCACGGAGCCAACCGCCTCGCCTCCAATTCCCTGCTCGAAGCGGCCGTATTCGGGCGGCGCGCCGGCCTTGCGGCCGCGAACCTTTCCAGCGCGAATACAAACCCGGGCCGCGCGGAGGCCCCCGCGGAATTGCCGGCGGCTGAACTGCATGTCTTGAGAAACGCCATGTCAAATGGCGCCGGCGTGGCCCGGGACGCCGACGGACTCGGCCGGTTGTTGGACCGCATCTCCGCCATGGACGCCAGGCATGGGCGAGCCCTGCCGCTCGTCACGGCCAGGATGGTGTGCGAAGCCGCGCTGGATAGGCGCGAGAGCCGGGGCGCTCACTTTCGGACCGACTTTCCAGCATTGGCAGCCGTGGCGGTCCACACCTCGCTGACCTTGGATCTAGAGTCGGCGCGCCGTCAGAGAGCGGCATGATGCGCCTCGCGGATCGCGCCTCCTCAACACCGCTACCCGACCTAATTATCGAACCGATCGTCCGGGCCGCCCTCGCGGAAGACCTGGGGCGAGCGGGCGATATCACCGCCCAGGCCTGCATCCTGGCGGACGCCCGATTGAAGGCGGCCTTCGTGGCCCGCAAGTCCGGCGTGGTGGCCGGTCTGGCCTGCGCGCGCCTCGCCATCCTGGCCCTCGACCCGGCGGCGCGGTTTGACGCCCAGGTCTCGGATGGGGCCAGGGTCGAACCCGGCGCAGTGCTGGCGACGATCGAGGCCAACGCCCAGGCGGCGCTTTCATCCGAGCGCGTGGCGCTCAATCTGCTATGCCGCCTGTCCGGTGTCGCGACCCTGACCGCCGCCTATGTGGCGCGGGTGGCTGGAACCAACGCCCGCATCATCGACACCCGGAAGACCACGCCGCTGCTGCGCGCACTGGAGAAATACGCGGTGCGCTGCGGTGGCGGGTCGAACCATCGCTTCGGCCTGGACGACGCCATACTGATCAAGGACAACCATGTTGCTGCTTGTGGAGGTGTTGGCGCGGCGCTGAATCGGGTGCGCGCCCATGCCGGCCATATGGTCAAGATCGAGGTCGAGGTTGACAGCCTGGATCAGCTCCGGGAGGCGCTGGAACACAGGCCCGACGTGATCATGCTCGACAACTTCACGCTCAAAGATCTGCGGACGGCGGTGCGCCTGGCGGCGGGCCGGACCGTGCTCGAAGCCTCGGGCGGCGTCGACCTGACCACTGTCGGCGACATCGCCCATACCGGCGTCGACCTCATCAGCGTCGGCGCCCTGACCCACTCCGCGCCGGTTTTCGACATCGGCCTCGACGCCGTCTAGCGCAAACGCGCTAGAGTCTTGAAGTTGGCGCATTCGCTTAGCGCCAAACCAGTTCCCAGTTTGACGGCAAATGCACTAGCGGAGCCGGCCGCGCCGGAGATCCTTCAGAATTTCGCGCGCGGCGTTGTGTCCAGGCGCGCCGGTCACGCCGCCGCCAGGATGGGTCCCGGCGCCGCACATGTAGAGACCCGGCAAAGGACCGCGATAGGCCCCATGACCCAGCACCGGACGGGCCGAGAACAGCTGGTCCAGTTCGAGCTTGCCGTGAAAGATGTCGCCGCCCACCAGACCGAAGGTCCGCTCCAGATCGAGAGGCGAGTTGATCTGCCGACCCAGAACCGAGGCCTTGAAGCCGGGGGCGTGGGCATCGACCGTGGCGATCATCAGGTCGGCGACCTCCTCGCGATGGTCGTCCCATGAACGTCCGCCGGAGAGTATCGGCGCCACGTGCTGGCAGAACAGGCTGGCCACGTGACGGCCGGCTGGCGCCAGACTATCGTCCAGGGTCGAGGGGATCAGCATCTCGACGATCGGAGCCTTGGACCAACCGCTGGACCGGGCGTCCATGAAGGCCCGGTCCATATAGGCCAGGGACGGCGCCATGATGATGCCGGCGGTCATGTGGTCGCCCGCATCGGGTAGGCAGGTGAAACACGGCAATTCCGACAGCGCGACGTTCATTCGGAACGTACCCGACCCACTGCGATAGCAATCGATCCGTTCCTTGAAGTCGGTGGGCAAGACCGCCGGATCGACCATGGTCTTGAACAACAGCTTGGGATGCAGATTCGAGACCACGACCCGCGCCCGCACGGCGCGCCCGGCCACGGTAACCACCCCGACGGCGCGTCCCTTTTCGGTCAGAACCTCGGCCACGGCCGCGTCGGTCAAAATCTCCACGCCATGGGCCAGGCAGGCTCGCGCCATGGCCTGGGTGATCGCCCCCATGCCGCCGATGGCATGGCCCCAGGCGCCTTTCTTGCCGTTCACCTCGCCGAACACATGGTGCAGCAGCACATAGGCCGACCCTGGCGTGTAGGGACTGGCGTAGTTGCCCACCACCCCATCGAAGCCGAAACAAGCCTTGATCGGCTCGCTCTCGAACCAGCCGTCCAGATAGTCGCCGGCCGACTGGGAAAACAGCGCCAGGAGGTCGCGTCGGCCGGTCATGTCCAGACCGGCAAGACGGCGTCCCAGTCCCGCGCCCTTCAGAAGCTCGGGCAACGCCGCGCGCCAGCCACCCTGGGTGACATTCGGCGGTGTCTCAAGCATTAGGCCGCGAAGCACGTCGGCAATGGCGTCCAGGCGCTGGCCGTAGGCGTCCAGTCGTTCGGCGTCCCGGGCTGAAAAGCGCGCGACCTCACTGGCGGTGCGTCCCTCGCCAGTCAGCAGATACTCCCGATCCGACAAGGGCAGGAAGTTGGCGACCTTGCGTTCCATGATCCGCAGACCACGGGCCGCCAGATCCATGTCGCCGGCGACCTTGGGGTTAAGCAGGCTGACCGTGTAGCTGGCCACGGAATTGCGGAACCCGGGGTGGAATTCCTCGGTCACCGCCGCCCCGCCGACCACCGATCGTCGTTCAAGGATCTTCACCTTCAATCCAGCGCGAGCAAGATAGAAGGCGCAGACGAGGCCATTGTGCCCCCCGCCTATTATCAGAACGTCGGTATCCGTGGCGCGATCGGGCATCGCGCGGTGATAGGCAGTCGCGGATCAGGCGTCCAGAAGCTGGAACCTCAACTCCATATTGGCCTCGGTCATCGCCTTTCGCGCCGCGGCGTAGAAGTGGTTCGCCGTGTCGGTCAGCGGGCAACGCGCGACGACCTCCACCCTCACGATGCGTCCGTCGAATTTCGGCCAGACCGTTTTGATCTGCCCGGTCTCGATGAAGGTGATCTGGGCGTTAAGCTTTTCGCGCAGCATGTCCAGGTGACGCTGATCCTCCGGGGGCCGCCAAGTGAGCGGGTCGGACACGACCAGCACGGGAGTTTCGTCTTGATCGTCGAGGTAGATATAGTCGATGAGGTCGGTTTCGAGCACTGACACGGGCTGGGCTCCTCTGCTGAACACGACTCGGAGGCTAGCGCGACTTTTCCGGATCGCCTCGCTGGCAGGCCGGGCCGGTGGCTGCCAGCGGCGGGGAATATTCCGTCAGCTGGTCCGCAGCCCGTTTCCCGGGCGCCGCACCGGGGTCAGCGCCTCCAGAAAGGTCATTTTTCGCCTGAAACCACCGGGGCGGCGTCCACCCGGATCGTCGTGACCATCCGAGCGGAGCTGGCCGGACGCAAGTCACCCTCGATCACAAGGCGAAACGGACCCTCCGATAGCGGCAAGGGCGCGCCGTCGGCGCCATCGGCCAGCAGAACCCTTCGCGCGCCAAGCCCGGGGTCCGTTTCGGCCAGAGCCAGAACGACGCGATAGCCATCGGCGGCGCTAACCAGAATGAAGTCAGCCAGAGCCGGGCCGCGCAGATCCTTGCCGGCGGGAGCGCCCACGCTCTGGAGCAGCAGATTGAGGGGCACGCCTTGATAGTGTTTGGCCGGGCCATGTTCGACGGTCAGGGTCGCCGTGTCGGGCGGCATCGGGGCAAGGTCGGAAAGCGACACCAGCCGGGTCTGGCCGCCCGGGCCGCGAATCTCGACCGACTGCGCCAGGGCGCACCCAGCCGCGGCCCAGGCAGCGGTCGCGATCAGCGCGAAAACAAGCCTCATGGAAAATTTCCTGTCGTTTGCCGCTGGAGATGGCTGCTCATTCCACGATATGGTCTTGAACCGCATAACGCTAGTCTCGGAGGTATTGATGACGCCTGTTCGATCGTGGTCCCGACGCGCCGCGCTGGCGCTTTGCGCACTGGCCGTCACTGTCTGCGGCTTGCCTGCCGCCGCTCAGACCGCGAGCGCGCCGGTGACCGTATTCGCCGCGGCTTCGCTGAAGAACGCCATGGACGATGTGATCAAGGCGTTCGCCGCCAAGACGACCCTTTCCGCGAAGGCTTCCTATGGGGCCTCGTCGGCCCTGGCCCGCCAGATCGAGCAAGGGGCTCCCGCGGATGTGTATGTTTCGGCCGACCCCGATTGGATGGACTATCTGGCCAAGAAGACCCTGATCGTGGCTGAAAGCCGTGGGAACCTCCTGACCAATCACCTCGCCCTGATCGCGCCCGCCGACTCGAAAGTCTCGTTGCGGATCGCCAAAGGGATGCCGCTCGCCGCCGCCTTGGGCGCGGACCGGCTGGCCATGGCCGGCCCGGAGGTTCCAGCGGGCAAATACGGCGAGGCCGCCCTGACCACGCTGGGCGTATGGCCGAGCGTCCGAGACAAGCTGGCGCGCGCGGAAAATGTGCGAGGCGCGCTGGCGTTCGTGGCCAGGGGCGAGACACCGCTGGGCATCGTCTATGACACGGACGCCAAGGTGGAGCCCAAGGTGCGCGTGGTCGGTCTGTTCCCGGACGCCAGCCACCCCGCGATTCTCTATCCGGCCGCCCTGGTGGCGGCCTCGAAAAACCCGGATGGAGCTGCCTTTCTGAAATTCCTGAAGGGGCCGGCCGCCGCGGCGATTTTCCGGTCCTACGGATTCAAAACGCTGGCGGGACGGTGATCACGACCTGGCGAGGTTGCTATTCCCCGACCTGACCGTCTAACCCACGCCAGTGACAAACCAGTTTGGGGCGGCGGAATGCGACTCTTTGGGACCGCGGCTTTTGGTATCCTGTGTCTTGGCGCGGGCGCGGCATGGGCCGAAACGCCTGTCGCCGCGGACAACCTGGAGGTCACCGCCACGCGGGTTCCGGAGCCGGCCGATCGCGTGCCGGTCTATATCAGCATCATCAGTGGCGACGATCTGCGCGCGCGCCATTTCACGGACCTCAGAGGTGTCATCGCGACCGTCGCGGGGGCCGAGGCCCCGGCCGGGGGCGACGCGGGGCCGGCCAGCGCCGTCCCGTCATTCTGGGGCCTGCACGAATTCGACGCCTTTTTGCTGGTCGTGGACGGCGTCCCCCTGGGCGGCGCCTTCAACCCCGCGATCCCGGACGTCGATCTGACCAATGTGGAGCGCGTCGAGGTGCTCAAAGGCGCCGCGCCCGTTCTGTTTGGCGCCACCGCCTTTGTCGGGGTGATCCAGGTCATCCACTATCCGGCCGGAGCGGCGTCAAACACCTTCTCGGCCGGCTATGGCAGCCAGGGGTCCTGGAGGGCCGCTGGCGCGTTCGCGCTGCCGTCGATCGCCGGCGTCAGCCAATCCCTGGCTCTCGATTTCAAACGCGACGGCTATGAGGACCCTCGAGAGCATGTCCGAAAGTTCGAGGGGCTCTATCGAGCCGCCGGGAATGTCGCGGGCGGAACCCTGCGCCTGGACCTTGACGCCACGGTGGTCCGCTCGGTTCCGCCGAGCCCCACGCCGCGCGTCGGCGACGCCCTGACCAGCCTCGTTCCGATCAATGCCAACTACAATCCCGCCGACGCCCGCCTCGATGAGGATCGCACGCATGGCGGGCTATCCTATTCTCATCCCACGCCGCTTGGAGAATGGACATCCACCCTGTCTCTCGCCTACTCGCATATCAACGATGTGCGGGGCTTTCTCCGGCCAGATCTGGTGAACGCCGACAGTCAGATTCAGGGACGCGACATCGACGACGACTATGCCGATACCCACATCAGCAGCGAAATCGGCCATAGCCTGAACCTGACCTGGGGCGCCGACCTGCTCTATGGACGCGCGACGCAGGCCAGCCGCAACGGCGGCTATTTTCCAGCGCTCGATGGTTCAACTCCCCTGCCCCGCGCCACGGATCTGCATGTGGACGAAATCAACGGTGTCTACGACCGGCGCGTTTTCGCGGGCCAATATATTCAGCTCGACTGGAAGGCGGGGTCGCGTTGGGACTTCAATGGCGGGCTTCGGCTGAACGAGACCTATGAGAGCAAGCGCTCGACCCATATCGACGGATTCGATTCCACCGCCGACACCTTCGACGATCGGAAGCGGAGCGTCGCGCGCCTTTCGGGAATGATTGGCGTCAGCTACCTGGCCTGGACCGCCGGCCGCGACGAACTGGTGGTCTACGCCAACTATCGCGACAGTTTCAAACCCGCGGCGGTGGACTTCGGACCGGACAATACGCCGGACATCCTCAAGCCCGAGACGGCGCGCAGCTACGAAGCCGGAATCAAGGGCCGACTGGCCGACGGGCGTCTCGACTATGAGGCGGGCTTTTTCTTTCTGGACTTCAGTAATCTGGTCGTGGCGACGACCGATGCCAATGGCGACGCGATCTTCGAGAACGCCGGCGCGGAACGCCTCAAGGGTGTCGAGATCGAGGGACGGTGGCGAGTGGCTCCAGGCTTGAGCCTCACTGCCGCCGGCAGTTGGCACGACGCGATATTTACCCACTATACAAGCGACGAAGGCGATGTTTCCGGCAATCAGCTGACGCTTTCGCCGCATTGGCTGGGATCGCTGGGCCTGATCTATGCGCCGCCTTGGGGCGTGTTCGGCTCGGTTGATGTGACCTATGTCGGCAGCCGGTTCCTGGACCTGGAGAACACCGCGCCCGCCGGGGCCTACGCCACGGTTGACGCAACGGTCGGTTACCGCTGGCGGCGCTATAGCCTGTCGGTGAATGGATCGAATCTCTCCGACCAGCGACCGCCGGTTACGGCCAGCGAATTCGGCGACCAGTCCTACTATCGCCTGATGGGTCGAAAGGTGTTCGTGGACCTCACGGCCCAGTTTTGAGCCGCTGGGCCGGTCAATTGCCGGGTAGCTCCGAAATTCAGATTTATTTGTAACCTCGCCTGGAGATTTGGCGAAAGACTGGGTTTCGTCGGCTATCATGGGGGTGACCCCTGAGCGTTCGCCAATGTCCATGGGCGCTACCGACGAGCCGCCGACAGGAGCACTCATGAGCATCGAACTCAGTCAGCCGGAAAGCGTGGACACGGCCTCGACGGTCGGATCGAGGACGGCGCCGCCTGCCCGACCGCGCGAGGTGATCTATCGCCATACGTTCTTGGTGCGCCTCACACACTGGCTCAACGCTCTGGCGATTGTGGTCATGATCGGTAGCGGGCTGAATATCTTCAACGCCCACCCCCACCTCTATTGGGGCCAGAAGGGCAGCGAACTCGACCAGCCGTTCCTGTCCATCGGCCACGTCCAAGGACCCGCGGGCGAGCGAGGCGTCACCACCATCGGCAGCCTGAAATTCGATACCACCGGATTCCTGGGCGTGTCGAAATTCAACGGCCAGGAACTCCACAAGGCGTGGCCGTCGTGGCTGACGATCCCCAGTTCCCAGGATCTGGCTGATGCGCGCCACTGGCATTTCCTGTTCGCCTGGGTCCTGGCCGTCAACGGCTTGGTCTACCTGCTTTGGAGCCTGCTGAGCCGACATGCGCGGAGGGACCTAGTGCCCACTGTCGGCGATCTCAAAAGCATTCCCCGCTCGGTCCTCGACCATATCCAGCTGAAACACCCCACGGGAGAGGCGGCCAAGCGATACAACGTGCTGCAGCGGCTGGCCTATCTGGGCGTGATCACGCTGATCAGCCTGATGGTCCTGACCGGCCTGACCATGTCGCCAGGGTTCAACGCCTTCGCGCCCTGGCTTCTGGACCTGTTCGGTGGCCGTCAATCGGCGAGGTCACTGCACTTCATCTGCGCCTCGGGTGTCGTGGCCTTCATCGTCGTACACTTGGTCGAGGTGGTGCTGGCCGGACCAATCAATGAGGTCGGATCGATGATCACCGGGCGCTATGCCGTCCCTCAAGACCACAAATAGGGCGAGTCCGAAACAATGACTCTGATCACTCGTCGAAACGCTCTGATCGCCGGACTCGGCGGCTCCGGCCTCGCGCTGTCCGGCTGCGCCAAGATAACCTTCGGCGATACTCTTACCGACAACGCCGGGTTCCAACACGTCCTGGCCAACGCCGAAGCCTGGACCCTCGCCAGCCAGCGCTTCCTGCTCTCCGGCGGCGCCATGGCGAGGGAATATGCCGTCTCGGACATTTCACCCCGGTTCAAGGCCAACGGCACCCTTTATCCGACCGGCGAGGACTATGAGGACGCGGTGAACGAAGACTTCATCAACTGGCGCCTGACCGTCGATGGGATGGTCAAACGGCCCGTCTCCCTGTCGGTCGCCGATGTCCGCAAGCTTCCGTCGCAAACCCAGATCACCCGCCACGACTGTGTCGAAGGCTGGAGCGCCATAGCCCAATGGACCGGTGTTCCCGTCGGCCTGTTGCTGAAGACCGCCGGGGTGCTGCCCCAGGCGAAGTATGTGGTCTTCCACTGCGCCGACAATCTGGACGGCGAACCCGAGAAGGGGGGCATGCAGGCGCCGGGCCAATACTACGAGAGCCTCGCCCTTGTGGACGCGATGCACCCGCAGACGATAATCGCCCACGCCCAGAACGGAAAACCGCTGGATGTGGCCCATGGCGCGCCGCTTCGGCTCCGGGTCGAGCGCCAGCTCGGCTACAAGCAAGCGAAATACGTCCAGCGCATCGAGCTCACCGACCGGCTTTCGGGCTTCTACGGCGGCAAGGGCGGCTATTGGGAAGATCGCGGCTATGAGTGGTATGCGGGGATCTAACGGCGATCAGGCCTTGAGCCGCGACAAACGCTCCGCCGCGGCCATGGTAGATCGATAGCCGGCCGCAACAGCGGGTTCGTAAGCATCCCAATCCTGGAGTTCGACACCCTCCACGTCGGGGATAATATCCTCGACCCTGGGATGGTGGGCGCCGGCCATGGCGGCGGCGCTGGGCAAGGTCGCCGAGCGGATCAGGACCGAGACGATCGGCGGCCCCTTGCGCCAGGCGCCCGAGGTCAGCCAACGCCACCCCGAGGGCCGTAGCAGAAGATCATCCGGCTTCAGGCCTTCGGAAACCGCCACGTCCACGGCGATGGTGACGCCGTCATGCTGTTCGCGGACCACATCCGTGGGAAGATTGCGCACCAGGGCGCCGTCCACCAGCACGTGACCGTCCTCGACGACGGGCGGCAAGACGCCCGGCAGGGAAAGAGACGCCCGTATAGCTTGACGCAACAAGCCTTGTCGGTGGAAGTGCGGACCTCCGCTGGTCAGGTCGGTGGAAACGCAGGTGAACGGTCGCCACAGATCGCTGATCCGCATATCCCCGAAATGCATCTCCAGACGGCGATCCACCCTCCGGCCTCGCGTCATGGCAAGCAGGGGAAAGGCGATGTCGGACAGCGGGCTGGAGGTCACGAAGGCTTCACGGATTCTCCGGTCCAACTCCTCATGGCCCCAGCCCATGGCAAGGCCCGCGGCGATCACCGCGCCCATCGATGTTCCCGCGACGAAATCGATGGGAACCCCCAGTTCGGCCAGGGCGCGGGCCACGCCAACGTGGGCGTAGGCCCTGGCGCCACCGCCGGAAAGAGCCAGGCCGACCGATCGTCCAGCGTAGATTCGTGCCAACCGAGCCACGTCGGCGGCGTCGTTCAGGCGAATCTGGAACAGCCGCGAGGCGAGCGCTGCGGACAGCCATCGATCGGACTCTTTAGGCCAACGGGCGTCGCTGGGCTGCACCAGAATGAAGTCCAGCAGGCGATGGCGTTGAATGGCGGTTGCCGCGAACATGAAGGGTCCATCCGGCAGAGGCGTCGCCGCCCCGCCCACCAGGATCAGCCTGTCGATCTGACGTCCGCAAAACGCCGTGAACTGAAGATCTCGCCGCTCGGCGGCCATCAGCACATAGTCGTTGTTCTCCTCCAGGGCGGAAAGGCCGGCGGGCGAAGTCCCGCCGTGCTCCGCGCCCAGAACGGCCACCTTGAAACCCAGGACCCGAATACTCGACGCCAATTGCTCCACGAGGGTCCGCAGGGCGACACTGTCACACACCGCCACGAAACCCAGGATCGAGCTCTTGCGACGATCGATGGGCTCGGCAGCCCCCATCGGCGTCAGCGCCGCGCGGGCCACTTCGGCCAGGATGGCCGGATTGTCGCGCATCAGGGCGACGGCTTGCCCGGCGGGAATGACAACAAGCTCGGAGTCGCGCAAGGCGCTGAGGGTCGTGGACATAGGCCGCGTCGGTGAGCATCTGAGCGCCGCCGATCAAGGCGCCCGGGCGGTGAATCGCCACCATGCGCCCGCCGCCGGCCTCCATGGGCTCGACCTCGGCGATTCGCCCCGCGACCAGACGATAGAGAGCGTCCGGTCGCTCTCCCGCCTTGATCAGGGTGACGCCTCCAGCCAGCGCCAGCGCCGCTCCATCGGCCTCGAAGGCTTCGGTCAGAGCGCTAGACGGCATGATATTTCCAGGAATCCAGGCGAAAGGCGGGCGTCCGCCATCATTCCATCAATACGCCGGCTAAGACCATGCCGCCGACGCGAGATGGGGTTTCCCTAGCCGCGGGCGGCTGCGAGGATGGCGCCGCCGGGACCGGCCTGAACCAGGATGGCGCTCTTCAGGCCCGAGGCGTCGGGCGTCGGCAAGGCATAGCCCTTCGTGGCCCCGGACCAATCTCCGAGCCGGGTCAATGACCTGACGACATTCTTGTGTGGCAAGGTCCGGCCGCCGTTCTCGCCGCGGCGGATCGGCACCTGAACGATGTTGGGATCATAGCGGACCAGCCAGACCTGGGCCGGCGTGGCCGGCGCCGGCCCAGCGATCGTGACCCGGCCGCCGTTGATATCTATGCTGGGGCCTGTGGAGCCTCGATCGGCGCGGGCGACCGCTCCTTCGATCTCGCCGGGCCTTACTCCAACAACGTCGGCGCGACCGTTGATCACAACCTGGGGCGTGAAGACGTTGTCATGCCGCAGTCCCCGGGCGTAGTCCCACTGTCGGGCCGTGTATTGCGGCGAGGCGAAGGTGTCCTTCCAGCCCAGCTGATCCCAGTAGGTGACCTGGAAGCTGAGCGCCAAAATATCTGGCCGGCCACTCAGGGCCATCACATTGGCGTTGGCCGGCGGGCAGGACGAGCACCCCTGGCTCTGGAACAGCTCCACCACGGTCGGATGCGCGGCGTCGGCGGCGAAGGTCGGCGTGGCCACGCCGACGAGGACACTGGCGAGAACGATCGAGCGGATCATGGGGTGGGCTCCGTTGGCGAGGCGAGTTCAATGACGGGATATCCGCGTCGCCGCGTCCAAAGGTTACACAACGACGAGCCTTGGCCCTAGCCTTTGACGTCGCCCTCCCCTACCTTGATGTTCATGCCTCGTTCCGCTTCACCCTCCGGCGTCTCCGACATTTCCGCCGCGTTCGTCCACGACGCGGCGGCCATGCCCATGCTTTGGACACCCCACCGCCCGGCGCGGCCGGAAAAGAGTGAGGGCGGACGGCGGTTCGAGGTAGTCAGCGACTATGAACCGGCCGGCGACCAGCCCGCCGCCATCGCCGAGCTTGTGGCCGGCATCGAGAGCCGCGAGCGCGATCAGGTGCTGCTCGGCGTCACCGGCTCGGGCAAGACCTTCACCATGGCCAAGGTCATCGAAGCCACCCAGCGCCCGGCCTTGATCCTGGCCCACAACAAGACCCTGGCGGCGCAGCTCTATAGCGAATTCAAGAGTTTCTTTCCCAACAACGCGGTCGAGTACTTCGTCTCCTACTACGACTACTATCAGCCCGAAGCCTATGTCGCCCGGACTGACACCTATATCGAGAAGGACTCATCGCGGAACGAACAGATCGACCGTATGCGCCATTCGGCCACCCGGGCCATACTGGAGCGCGACGATGTGATCGTGGTCGCTTCGGTGTCCTGCATCTACGGCATCGGCTCGGTGGAGACCTATACGGCCATGACCTTCACGGTCAGCGTCGGCGACACCATCGACGAGAAGCGGCTGATGAGCGATCTCGTCGCCCAGCAATACAAGCGCAACGACTCCGCCTTCGAGCGCGGAACTTTCCGCAGGCGCGGCGACACCATTGAGATCTTTCCCGCCCACTACGAGGATCGCGCCTGGCGGATCATGATGTTCGGTGATCAGGTCGAGGCGATCGCCGAGTTCGACCCCCTGACCGGCCGCAAGACCGCCGACCTTCCCACGGTAAAGATCTACGCCAACAGCCACTATGTAACGCCACGCCCCACGCTCCGGCAGGCGGTCAATTCGATCAAGGACGAGCTGAAGATTCGCCTCGACTGGATGGTCGCCAACGGCAAGCTGCTGGAGGCTCAGCGGCTGGAGCAGCGCACCACCTTCGACATCGAGATGATCGAGGCCACCGGCAGCTGCGCCGGCATCGAGAACTATTCCCGCTATCTGACCGGTCGCCGCCCGGGCGAGCCGCCGCCGACCTTCTTCGAATACATTCCCGACAACGCCCTGCTGTTCGTCGACGAGAGCCACCAGACCATTCCCCAGATTGGCGCGATGTACAAGGGCGACTTCAGCCGCAAGTTCAACCTGGCCGAGTACGGCTTCCGCCTGCCCTCCTGCCTCGACAACCGGCCGCTGAAATTCGAGGAGTGGGAGGCGATGCGGCCCGACAGCCTGTTCGTCTCCGCCACCCCAGCCAAGTGGGAACTGGAGAAGGCCGGCGGCGTATTCGTCGAACAGGTGATCCGTCCCACCGGCCTGATCGATCCGCCGGTGGAAGTTCGCCCGGTGTCGAAGGATGGCTTCTCGCAGGTCGATGACACCATCGCCGAGTGCCGCGACTTCGCCAAGCGGGGCTACCGCAGCCTGGTCACCGTGCTGACCAAGAAGATGGCCGAGGACCTCAGCGAATATATGCACGAGCAGGGCCTGCGCGTCCGTTACATGCACTCGGACATCGACACTCTTGAGCGGATCGAGATCATCCGCGACCTGCGCCTGGGCGCCTTCGACGTGCTGGTGGGGATCAATCTGCTGCGAGAGGGCCTCGACATCCCCGAATGCGGCCTGGTGGCGATTCTCGACGCCGACAAGGAGGGATTCCTGCGCTCGGAAACCTCGCTGATCCAGACCATCGGCCGGGCGGCGCGCAACGTCGATGGCAAGGTGATCCTCTACGCCGACACCGTCACCGGCTCGATGGAGCGGGCGATGAGCGAGACCAGCCGCCGGCGCGAGAAACAGACCGCGTTCAACCTCGAGAACGGTATCACGCCAGAGAGCATCAAGAGCCAGATCAAGGACATCCTGGCCAGCCCCTACGAGCGCGCCGACCGGGTCAACGTCGATGTTGGCGTGGCCGAGGACTCCAAGCCGTTCCTGGGCTCCAACTTCCAGGCCACGCTGCGCGATCTGGAAGCCAAGATGCGTGCCGCCGCCGGCAATCTGGAGTTCGAGGAGGCCGCGCGGGTGCGCGACGAGATCAAGCGCCTGAAACTGCTCGACCTTGAATTCGCCAACGACGCCCTGACCCCGGCCGGCGAAGCGGTGGACAAGACCGCGGTGACCAAGGCCAAGGCTGACGCAAGGGCAGAGGCGGCGGCGAGGTTCAAGAAGACTGGCCGAGGCCGCCGCTGACAATCGCGCGGGCAGGTCCGTGGCAGGTTCCCCGCAGGCTTTTGGCAGGCTTTTGGCAGGTTTTGGCGAATTTTGGCAGGTTCCAGGCAGGCGTTGGGCAGGTCCGAGGCGCTCGCCGGGGGCCATCAGGCGCCTTTGGGCGGGAATCGGGCGTCCCAATCTATTTGATCGCGTTCAACTTTTCGCCTTTCGGCGATCTCGCCATGCAGGCGATGCGCCACCAGCATCAATTCGCGGGCCTCCTTGAATCCGGCCGGGGTGGCCAGGGCTTCGGCG
>JANYFU010000407.1 GCA_025359665.1 Caulobacteraceae bacterium | reverse complement strand
CCGGTTTGCGAACAATCATCTTCCGGCTGTTCGCGGTCGTTTGGGGCCTGGGCGCGCTCGTCGCGGGCGCCGGCGGTCTGCGGGAGGATCTGCGTTTCCGATCGCAGGGCGTGGCGGTGACCGGCCACTTCACGGCGCCCCGAGGCGCGCGGGGATCGTCAGCTATCAGGTCGATGGCGCGACCTACCAGCTGACCTCCCTTCGCGGCTCGGGACTCTACCGGCTCGGCGAGGCGGACAAGCTCCGCTACCTGCCGGCCGATCCGGGCCACGCCCGCGAGGACGATAACCTGGGCTTTGACCTGCTTTTTGCGTTTCTGGGCGGAGTGATGCTGACGTTGGGCGTGACCTTTGGCTGGATTGTTCGCGGGTTCGGGCGGGCGATGAATGTGCGGGGGTAGTTTCGCGTTCAACAAGTGGGCGCTAGCGGCACATCGTTCATCGTCGTTTTGGGGCTGGTCGTGACTCATTGGCGACGTTGCAAAAGTCGGCTTCGAGGCTCCCGCAGGTTCGATCCTCAATGGCGTAGGCGAACAGTCAGGCCCATCGGCGGAGCGAAAGGAATACCTCCCACAGGGCACCGGAATCCTCTCGTGGCGCCCGGCGGATATATTCGTCCAGTAGTCGCCGCAAGGGCTCCGCGGCGGCGGGCCAGTAGCCGGCGATGATGTGACAATGCCGTGCCATGGCCGCTATTGCGTCCGCAGCGGCTGGTCGTCGCGCCAATGCAGCCGCGACCTCCACGGCTTCATTGAATGCGCGCGAAGCTGGCGACACATCGCGGCTGTCAAATGCCCCGGCGTGTGCAAAGGCAAAGTGTTGGACGAGGGTTGCGAGCTTTTGGTGCGCGACATCATCCGAGATCGGCCCGCCATAGTGTAGGCGCGTCGCCACGACCATCGGCGAGACTAAAATTTTGTCGATGCCATCTACGACGTCCTTCAAATCGAGACGCTCGAAGGCCGCTACCACGCAAGCTTGCTCGGAAGGCGAGATTTGCGGCGCGCCAGCGGTGTGAATCCAAATCCAAGCTTGCAGGTCACGCGGGTTTTCGGCGAGGGCCCGCGTTGCCTTTTCGAGCTGCGCGGCGCGGATCGCAAATGGGTCAATGTCCTGCGGAACGTCTTTAGGCGACCGATCTAGAAAGGCCCCCATTACGTTCGTGGCCTGTGGCGATCGGGTCAGAAGACCGATGTCGGGAAGTTCCGGGTTCTCGGGTGATTGAAAAACCCGCTCAAGACGTTCCGCAAGTTCGGGCAGCGCCGCTCTCGGATCGTCGCGGTCGAATACATAGGCGAGGCCGTGAAATAGAACCGTGCGCGTGAAAACCGCGTTCGGCGAGGCGCAGTCGGTTTTTAGGTCAGGCTGAGCTGCTAAAATACCTGCCAAGGTTCTTTGCGGCGGCCGTTCAGAAAAATAGGTTGTCGCAGGTGCAGGGTCCAATCCTGTGATGATAACTGCGGCCGTCGCCCGATGTGCGTGGGCCCAGATCAGCGCAAGCTGATCGCCTGTGTCCAACGCCCGCCAGTCCGGGTCGGACTGAAATGCCATTTCGGTCCACGCGAGTAGCTTCGCGAAGAGCGCGCCTTCCGTATCTAGGTCGTTGAGCAGATTCTCGATGGTGCCCGCAGGCTCCGCTTCGCCCAGGCGTCGGGCCACTGCCGCGAGATGCAGCCGCATGACCGGGGAGGCTGGCAGCGGTTTGAGGTCTGCGCTGGTCTGGCCAGCGGCGGATAGACGGTCTGCGATGACGCCGGCCAGATTTATCGGCAGACCGCCGAAACGCACGAAGGCGTGGGCTTGGCCTATTTCGTCCGCGAGTTGATTGAACGCGCCGCGCGCTCGATCGCCGACCGACCCCTCTCCGTCGGCCAGCCGGAGAAAGTGTAGAAGCGACCGGGCTGGTGGCGGCCGAAACGCCTCTAAATGCGCGTTGATTTCTCCGTTCGCGAGAAGCTCATCGAGTCGATCGTAGTGCGCGACAGCACTTCGTTTCGGAATGTCCGTGAGCATGTCGATCAACGCGAGAGGGGTGCGGAGGCGCATCGCAGCGTCTTGAATCGCCGAAGCTTCATTTGGCGCAAGATCAAAGGGGCGCATGTGCGCCTCGATGGCAGCGCGGCGATTTGCCCTCGTAGCCATGATGATCGCCAGTAATGGATCCCGCATCCTTTTGGTTTCGCCATCGGCTTCGATCAGCAAATCGCAACCCTCGCCGCGCAGTATGACGACCGCGCCGTC
>JANYFU010000388.1 GCA_025359665.1 Caulobacteraceae bacterium | reverse complement strand
TCTGCTGAAGCTCTCGATCAGCAAGCTGGCCGACCAGTATCTGGCCTTCGTGCGCGAGGCCCGCCGGCTGCGGTTTTCGCTCGCCGCGGACTATCTGGTCATGGCCGCCTGGCTGGCGTTCCTGAAGTCGCGCCTGCTGCTCCCCCGGGCCGAACGCCCGGCGGATGAGGCGGCGCCGGCGGAGGCGGTGGCGGCGCAGCTAGCGTTCCGAATCGCCAAGCTCGACGCTATGCGCCGGGCCTCGGAGGCGTTGAAATCGGGTCCGATCCTGCGGCGCGACGTGTTCACGCGCGGCGATCCCGAGGCGATCTCGATCGTTTCACACCGACGCATGGACGGCGATCTGCGCGGCCTGATGGCCGCCTATCTTCAGCCACGGGTGCGCGACGGCGATCGCGCCTACCGGCCCAAGGCGATGGAATCCTATCGGCTGGATGATGCGCGCGACCGTCTGCGCTCGCTTTTACCACAGATGGCGGCCTGGACGGCTCTGACCCGGGTGGCGCCGGAAAGTGGCGCGGGTGATGGGCCCTCGCGAGCCTCCTATATCGCCTCCACCCTCTCGGCGGGGCTCGAGCTGGTGCGGGAGGGTGAGATCGAGACGCGGCAGCTCGCACCCTTCGCCGAAATCTATCTGCGGTCGGCCGCGCGCGCTCAATGAGCGAATCTGGGAGCGAGGCGGGCGGCGTGGCGCGGATGATCGAAGCGCTGCTATTCGCTGCCGCTGAACCCCTGAGCGACAGCGATCTCGCCGACCGGCTTCCCGCCGGCGCCGACGTCACCGCCGGGCTGGAAACGCTTCGGTCGCTTTATGCGGGCCGCGGAGTCGAGCTGGTCCGGATCGGCGAGCGATGGCGGTTCCAGACCGCCGCCGATCTCGCTTTCCTGATGACCCGGGAGCGGGAGGAGTCCCGCCGGCTGTCGAGAGCCGCCCATGAGACCTTGGCCATCGTCGCCTATCACCAACCCGTCACTCGGGCGGAAATCGAGGCGATCCGGGGCGTGCAATCCAGCTCCGGAGCGTTGGATATCCTGCTGGAGCTGAAGTTGGTCAGGATGCGCGGCCGGCGGCGAAGCCCCGGGCGCCCCGTGACCTGGGGCACCACGGAAACTTTTCTGGAGCACTATGGCCTTGCCAGTCTCGCCGACCTGCCGGGCGCCGCGGAGATGAAGGCCGCCGGCCTTCTGAGCCTGGACTTGCCGGCCGGGTTCAACGTTCCGGATCCCTCCGCCGCCAAGCCGGACGAGGAACCGCTGGACTCTCTCGATATCCCGGAATTTCACCAGGATTATCTGGCTTCGGATACAGACCCGGCGTGACGCGTTCAAGGTGGGCGGCGTTGCTGGCGCCGTGGCCCAAACCGGCCTATATCAGCAAACTCAAGGGCGAGGTCCGCGACGCGGATGGTCGCAAGGAGAATGAACCATGGGTAGTTTTGGTCCCATACACTGGCTGATCGTCGCGGTCGTGGTGCTGTTGCTGTTTGGTGGTCGCGGCAAGCTTTCTGGGCTGATGGGCGACGCCGCCAAGGGCATCCGCGCTTTCCGTGACGGGCTCAAGGGCGACGAAGCCACCCCGACGGCCACCCCGGTTCAGCCGCTCGCCCACGCGGAAGCGGAAAAAGATCCGATCGTTCGCTGAACCTCGGCGCGATGGCGTCCTTTACCGGCCGCGAAACGTAACGGATCGCTGAATTATGTTTCCTGAAGGCCGGATTCTTGATTTCGTCATCGTCGGCGTTGTGGCCCTGATCGTCGTGGGCCCGAAGGACCTGCCGGTCCTGATGCGCAAGGTTGGCCAGTTCATCGCCCACATGCGTGGAATGGCCGCTGAATTCCGGGCTAGTTTCGACGAAATGGCCAGGCAATCCGAACTCGACGAACTTCGGAAAGAGGTGGAGGCCCTCAGGACGGGCCAGTCCTTGACCTCGACGGTGGGATTAGGAACGGACGCCGGGGTGCAGACCGTGTTTGACGATATCCACGCCAGCCTGCGCGAAGGTACCGCGCAACTGCACCCGATGATGAGCCACCAATACCCGTCCAGCCTAGATGAGCCTCCCGAATCGACGGAACGGGCCGTTGTCGCGCCTCCGGCCGTGCCATCATCGACGCCGCTGGCGGCCGAGACGGTCACGCCGGCCACGCCAGGGCCGACATGAGCATTCCCTCCGACGAGGCCGAGATCGAGGCCTCCCGCGCGCCGCTGATGGAACATCTGGTGGAGCTGCGCCAGCGGCTGATCACCTGTGCCGTGGCTCTGGTGCTGGGCTTTCTGCTCTGTTTCACCTTCTCCAAGCAGATCTACATCTTCCTGCTCCAGCCGTTCGAGGTCGGGGCCAGCCTGGTGGCGGCGCAGAAGACTCCCGGGGTGCATCACGGCGCCTTTGACCTGCTGCTGACGCTGACCGGCATTCAAAAGGCCCCGCACAGCATCGAGCATTTGAAACTGGTGTTCACGGCGCCGTTGGAATTCTTCTTCACCAAGGTCAAGCTGGCGGGCTTCGGCGCGATCGTCGTCACCTTTCCGGTGCTGGCCTGGCAGCTCTACCGGTTCGTCGCGCCCGGGCTCTATCGCCGCGAGCGCTTCGCCTTCCTGCCGTTTCTGATCGCATCGCCGGTCCTGTTCACCCTGGGCGCCGCGCTCGTCTACTATCTGATGCTGCCGTTCGTTCTATGGTTTTCGCTCAACCAGCAAATCGTCGATGCGGGCAACGTCTCGGTCGAACTCCTACCGAAGGTCTCCGACTATCTCTCCCTCGTCACCACGCTGCTGCTGGCGTTTGGACTGTGCTTCCAGCTGCCAGTGATATTGTCGCTCTTGGGTTTGGCGGGTTTGATTACCAGTAAGATGCTTCGGGAAGGGCGGCGCTACGCGATCGTCGGCGTGTTCATCGTTGCGGCCATCCTAACCCCGCCAGATCCGATCAGCATGATCTCCTTGGCCCTGCCGATCTGCCTGCTTTACGAGGTTTCGATATGGTGCGTGGCGCTGATCGAACTGCGTCGCCGCAGGGAGGATGACGCGTCCACGGAACTGACCAGGGTCTAGGTCCGGCTCTTGGCGGTTGCGGCGACGCGCCTTAAGTGGGGCCTGTTCTCCCGCCCGGCGTTCCTGACCATGCACGACATCCGAGCCATTCGGCTTGATCCCGACGCCTTTGACCAGGGCTGGGCCTCCCGCGGGGTTCCGACCGCGGCCGCGGGTCTGATTGCCCTGGACGAGGCCAGGCGCGCCGCCCAGACCAGGCTCCAGCAGGCTCAGTCGCGTCGCAACGAGGTGTCCGCCCTGGTCGGTAAGGCCAGGGCGGCTAAGGACGCCGGCGCGGCCGAAGCGGCCATGGCGGAAGTCGAGACCCTGAAGCAGATCATCGCCGAACAGACCCGGATCGACGCCGCCTTGTCGGGCGAACTGCGCGACGCCCTGGCCGGCCTGCCCAATCTGCCATCGCCCGAGACACCTCCGGGCGAGGATGAAAGCGGCAATCTCGAGGTCAGGCGATGGGGGGAGCCGGACTCAACGGCGCTGGCCACGGATCACGTGGACCTGGGAACCGCGCTTGGGCTGATGGATTTCGAGGCGGCGGCGAAAATGTCCGGGGCGCGGTTCGTCGTGCTTCGCGCCGGTCTCGCCAGGCTCGAACGCGCGCTTGGCCAGTTCATGCTCGACATGCAGACCCAGGAACACGGCTACACCGAAATCTCCCCGCCGCTGCTGGTGCGCGATCAGGCGGTATTCGGAACCGGGCAACTGCCGAAATTCTCCGAGGACCTGTTTCAAACCACCGATGGCTATTGGCTGATACCGACGGCCGAGGTCTCCCTGACCAATATCGCCGCCGGCCGGATTCTGGCGGAGGAAGAACTGCCGCTTAGGATGACGGCGCTCACCCCGTGCTTTCGGTCGGAGGCCGGCGCGTCGGGGCGGGATACGCGCGGCATGATTCGCCAGCACCAGTTCCAGAAGGTTGAGATGGTCTCGATCACCACGCCCGATCAGTCGGCGGCCGAGCATGAGCGCATGGTGGAGTGCGCCGAAAACATTCTAAAACGCCTCGAACTGCCCTTCCGCACCATGGTCCTGTGTACGGGCGACATGGGTTTCACAGCTCGCAAGACCTATGATCTGGAGGTCTGGCTGCCTTCCCAGAAAACCTACCGAGAGATCAGTTCCTGCTCCAACTGCGGGGATTTTCAGGCGCGCCGCATGGATGCGCGCTACAAGCGTGTCGGGGAAAAGGGCGCGAACTTCGTGCATACCTTGAACGGCTCGGGTCTGGCGGTGGGTCGCGCGCTGGTGGCCGTGATGGAGAATTATCAGGATGAGCATGGACGCATTGCCATTCCCCAGGCGCTACAGCCCTATATGCGCGGCATGACGCGAATCGGGGCCGACGCCGCATGAGACTGCTCCGTTGCATTGAACATCGGACCTGGCGGCGGTGTCGGCGATGACCCGCAAATCCAGCGAGCCGGATGAACGCGACACCCAGCTCGCGAAACTGGTGCTTAGCCTGCGCTCTCAGGGGGTCACCGATCCGGCGGTGCTCGCGGCGATCGAACGCACCCCGCGCGACCTGTTCACGCCCGATCTCTTCAAGGAGCGGTCCTGGGAAGACTCGGCCCTGCCGATCGCATGCGGCCAGACCATCAGCCAGCCCTATATCGTCGGCTTGATGACCCAGGCCCTCACTCTGGAGCCCCGGGCGCGGGTGCTGGAGATCGGAACCGGCTCCGGCTATCAGACGGCCGTGCTCTCCCGGCTCTCGCGGCTGGTCTACACCGTCGAGCGCTACAGAACGCTTTTGCGCGCCGCCGAGGCGCGGCTGGAGACCCTGCAGGTCACCAATGTCATCACCCGTTTTGGCGATGGATTTCTCGGTTGGGCCGAGCAGGCGCCATTTGACCGCATTTTGGTCACCGCTGCGGCGCCTGAAGAGCCCACTGTGCTGCTGCGGCAGTTGAAGCCCGCTGGCGTGCTGGTCGCGCCCGTCGGCAAGGGACAGGTTCAACAGCTTTGTCGCTACGCTGGCGATGGCCAAGGCGGTTTCACAATGGAGACCCTGGGCGAGGTGCGTTTCGTGCCGCTGCTGGAAGGCGTCGCCCGGGAACTATAGGACTCACGCCGCGAGGTCTTCGAGGCGTGAACAATGGAGCGGCAATGACGCAAATGATCCTCAAGGGCGCGGCTCTTGGCCTGCTGGTGGGCGGATTGACCGCCTGCGCCTCGGTGCCCGTATACCCTATCAACGGTGATCGGAATCCCGCGCCGAGCGCGCCGAAAGCCGAGACGCCTGTCGCTCCGCCCCCCGCGCCCCCACCCATGGCCACGCTTGACGCCGCGCCGCCGCCAGCGCCCGTCGAAAGTCAGCCGTTGGCGCCGGTGCCATCGCCAAGAGACACGACGCCGCCTCCTCCCGCGCCGACCCCGATACCCGTGACACCCGCCCCGAGGGCTCCGATGCAGGAGGCGCCGCGGATGGCCGCCGCTCCGGTTCGCTATACGGCGACCGGCAAGGTGGTCAGCGCCGGAAAGATGTTCCGCAGTTATGTGGTTCGCAAGGGCGACCATCTCGATGCCATCGCCCGGGACCTCGACACCACGCGGGCCGTGCTGGTGGAGGCCAACAAGCTGAAGCACCCAGACTCCCTAAATCCAGGCCAACGCCTGAAGGTGCCGATCGAAAAGGCCTATCTGGTTCAGCCTGGGGATACGGTGTTCGCGGTTGCCAAGCGGTTTGATGTCAGCGTGGCGGATCTGGCCGACCTCAACGCCATTTCCGAAACCCACAAGCTTCGCGCCGGCGACCAGCTGGCCCTTCCTAGTGTGTTTCACGACAACGGGCCGGTGGTGGCCGCGCCGCTGCGCGCCTCGCTAAGGCCCGCCCCCTACATCTACCGGCCCTCGCCGCCGAATGCCGGCTCATCCGTCGGCCAGGGCGGACCCTATCCGCCCGCCATCGCGGCTGCCGGGCCGGCCCTCTCCGACGCCCAGGTCATGGCCGCCGGCCGCGGCCGGTTCGTCTGGCCGGTGACAGGCGACATAATATCGACCTTCGGCGTCAAGGACGTCGGGCGCAGCAATGATGGAATCGACATCAGGGCCCCTCAGGGCTCGGTCGTTCACGCCGCCGCCGCCGGCGACGTGGTCTACGCCGGCGACCAGGTGCCGGGCTTCGGGAACCTCGTGCTGGTCAAGCACGCCGATGGCTGGGTCACCGCCTATGCGCACCTGGACAAGGTCAGTGTGAAGATGCGCGAGAGCGTCAGCCGTGGCGAGGAGATTGGTCAGGTCGGGCAAAGTGGCGGAGTGTCCGAGCCACAGCTGCATTTCGAGGTCCGCTACGCCCCGACACCCGCCGACAAGGCCCGGCCCATCGACCCGCAACTGGTCCTGCCCAAATAGATCACAGCGGCAGGGTTTTGCCCAATTCGCCGGCCAGGTCCCGGGTGAACTGCCAAGCCACCCGGCCCGACCGCGCGCCGCGTAGCCGCGACCACTGCAAGGCCCGCCGCTCCAGGTCGGGTGTCATCAGGTCGAACCGCTCGGCGTAGCCGCGCACGGCTGTCAGATAAGCGGCTTGGTCCATCGGCCCGAAGCCGATCCAGGCGCCGAATCGGTCGGAAACGCTGACCTCTTCCTCGGTATCCTCGGCCGCCGCCATCGGGCCGGCCGCCTCGGTGTGGGCCCTGGGCATCAGGTGGCGCCGGTTCGAGGTCGCCAGGAACAGCACATTCTCCGGCGGTCCGGCCACGCCGCCTTCAAGGGCCGATTTCAGCGCCTTGGCCGCAGCGGCGCCTTCCTCGAACGACAGGTCGTCGCAGAGCACGACGAAGCGCTCGGGCCGCCCCCTGAACAGGTCGAACACGCTGGGCAGGGAGGTGACCGCGTCGCTGTCGACCTCGACCAGACGCAAAGCCGGCGAATTCCGGGCGACATCCATGAACACGGCCTTGGCCAGCGAACTCTTGCCGGCCCCCCGCACGCCCCACAGTAGAACGTGATTTGACGGCGCGCCGACGGCGAACCGCGACAGCGTCTCGACCAGCCTGGCCTTCTGCCGTTCCACCCCCACCAGCAGGCCCAGGGGCAGGGCGAAATCGGGCGCCACCCTATAGTCGCCCGTCTGAGCGTCGTGGCGATAGATCCTGGCTCCGTCGAAGGTCGGCGGCGCGGAGGTGGGCGGCGCCAGCCGCTCCAGCGCGGCGGCGATCCTGTGAAGCGAGGCGGCTATGTCGTCATCCATAGCTGTCCCTATCGACCGGGCCACGATTGCAAAAGGGGTTGCGACCGCATAGCTTCCCGCGACTTTTGGCCAGGGGCTGTTCGCCTCGGCATTTCTTGGAGCTACAATGCATCTGACCCTGGCCTTGATTACTGGCGTCGCCGCGGCTCCCGCGGACGGGCTGATGGGATTTCTTGGCGGACCCGCCGGGCAACTGCTGCCTCTCGTGGCGATCGTGGTGCTGTTCTATGTGATGATCCTGCGCCCCCAGCAAGCCCGCGCCAAGGAGCACGCCGCCCGGATCGCTTCGGTGAAACGCGGCGACACTATCGTCCTCTCCAGCGGCCTGATCGGCAAGGTTGTTCGCGTCGAAGACCAGGAAGTGGGCCTGGAGATCGCTCAGAACGTCAACGTCAAGGTTGTGAAGTCGATGATCGCCGAGGTTCGCACCCGCGGCGAGCCGGCCCCGGCCAACGACTCCAAGTCCTGACAACGGCCTGAAAGCGTCGTCATGCTCGCTCTCAGTCGCTGGAAGATCGTGCTGGTTCTCGCCTCGGCGTTGTTCGGCCTGATCTTCACCCTGCCCAATCTGGTGCCGAGTGGCGTGCTGCCGTCCTGGGCGCCGCACCAGAGACTGAACCTCGGCCTGGATCTGCAGGGTGGATCATTTCTCCTACTTGAGGTCGACACCGCCGCGCTGCGCAGGGAGCGTCTGACCAATCTGACCGAAGACGTGCGTACGAAGCTGCGCGCCGACCAGATCGAGTTCACCAGCCTCGGGGTTTCCGGCGACACCATCGATGTGCGGATTTCCGATCCCACCAAGGTTTCCACCGCCTATAAGTTATTGAACGACGGGGTCGGCGAGCGCCTTTTGACCGGCGGACGCGATGTCACCGTCCAGACCACCCCCGACCAGCATATCCACGTCAGCTTCGTTCCCCAGGCGGCCAACGCCGCCGCCATCGACGCGGTGACGCGCTCGATCGAAATCATCCGCAAGCGCATCGACGCTCTAGGCACCCGCGAACCGGTCATCACCCAGCAGGGCGCCAACCGCATCGTCGTCGAGGCCCCTGGCGAGAGCGATCCCGAGAAACTCAAGGCGGTGATCGGCAAAACCGCCAAACTGTCGTTCCAGATGGTGGATACCGACGTCTCGCCGGAAGATATCGCCGCCGCGCGGGTTCCCCCCGATGACGAGGTCCTGCCTAGTGACGACGGTTTTTCGCCCGGCTATGTGGTCAAGAAGCGTTCGGTAGTCACAGGGGAGATGCTGACCAGCGCCAGCGCCAGCCGCGACGAAAGCAACGCGCCGGCCGTCGGCTTCAGTTTCAACGCCCAGGGCACCCAGCGATTCGCCCAGGTGACGACCCAGAACATCGGCAAGCCCTTCGCCATCGTGCTGGACAAGCGGGTGATTTCCGCCCCGCGCATCAACAGCGCCATCACCGGCGGCAGTGGCATCATCACCGGCCGCTTCACCGAAGAGTCTGCTCACGATCTGGCCCTGCTGCTCAAGACCGGCGCCTTGCCGGCCCCGCTCAATCCGGTCCAGCAGAACACCGTCGGCGCACAGCTTGGCGCCGACGCGGTCAAGGCTGGTACGACCTCGATCGTCGTCGGCGCGGTGCTGATCTTCGCCTTCATCATCCTCAGCTATGGGTTGTTTGGCGTGTTCGCGGCCGTGGCGCTGATCGTCAACGGCCTGATGATCGTCGGCGCCATGAGCCTGACCCAGGCTACTCTTACCTTGCCGGGCATCGCCGGCCTGGTGCTGACCCTGGCCGTCGCGGTCGACGCCAATGTGCTGATCTATGAGCGCATGCGCGACGAAGTCCGAGCGGGACGCCCGGCCATGAGCGCGGCCGATGCGGGATTCAGCCGGGCCCTGACCACTATCATCGACGCCAATGTCACCACCCTGGTCGCGGCGGTTATCATGTTTCAGTTCGGGTCGGGGCCGGTGAAGGGTTTCGCGCTCACCCTGTTTATCGGCGTGGTCACTTCCGTGTTCACGGCCGTGCTGATTACCCAGGTACTGATCGGCTGGTGGTTCCGGGCGTTCCGGTCCAAGACCCTACCCATAGTCTAGGGATTTCCAGCATGTGGCCCCTGATCAAACTGCTCCCGACGAAGACCCATTTCGGCTTCGTCGCCTTCGCCCGCCTGGCGGCTACGCTGTCGGTGATCGCGGTCATCGCCACCGTGGTGGGGTTTTTCTATCCTGGCCTGAATCTTGGCATCGAGTTCAAGGGTGGGACCGTGCTTGAGCTAAACACCGGCGCCGTCCCGGTCGATCTGGGCAAGGTGCGCGGCGTTCTCAACGAACTGCATCTGGGCGACGTTCAGGTTCAGACCTTCGGCAAGCCCAACGATGCGATCGTCCGCTTCCAGACGCCGCCCGGCGCCAACCCCGCCGCCACCGTCACCCGGGTCAGAACGGCGGTTAGCCAGGCCCTAGGCCAGGTCACCTATTCGCGCACCGACGTGGTCGGCCCCGAGGTATCCGACGAATTGAAAATCAAGGGGGTCGGCGCCCTGCTGGCGGCCATCGGTCTGATGCTTCTCTATATTTGGTTCCGGTTCGAGCTGCAGTTCGGCCTCGGCGCCGTGGTGGCTCTGTTTCACGATGTGATTCTGTCGTTCGGGCTGGTGCTGCTGCTGCGCCTCGAATTCAGCCTGAACATCGTCGCGGCCCTGCTGACCATTATCGGCTATTCGATGAACGATACGGTCGTGGTGTTTGACCGCCTGCGGGAGAATCGCAGGAAATACAAACGTATGCCACTTCGTGAGCTGATCGATCTTTCGGTCAACGAGACCCTGACGCGGACCGTAATCACCGGCCTTACCGCTCTGCTGGCGCTGTCTGGCTTGGCGGTGTTTGGTGGTGAATCGCTGCGCCCGCTGTCGATCGTGCTGCTGTTCGGCATTGTCATCGGCACCTACTCTTCGATCTATGTCGCGTCGCCGATCATCCTGTTGTGGGGCGCCAAGACCGAGGACGAGCCGGCCAAGCCGATCGCGCCGCAACCCGCGCGTCCCTGACCACTGGGTTCATTGCGCCAGCCTCCATCCATCGACGCCTATGGCGGCGGCGGTTTTCGGGTTTCCGGGGTCTGGCGTCCGGGCTCGTTGCTGTTGCTCGATGATCAGCCGTCACCATGGCGTCCGCGCGTTCTGGCCGAGGTCACGCCCGATGACTTTGCTGCGGTGATCGCCGCCGGCACGGCCGTATCGGAGTTCGTGCTGCTGGGCACAGGCGCGGTTCAGTCGCTGCCCTCAAGGGCCATTCGCGACGCGCTGCGCGCCGCCGGCCTGGGGCTCGAGTTCATGTCCAGCGAAGCCGCGGCCCGAACCTACGGCGTACTGGTTTCCGAGGGCCGCCGGATAGCTGTCGCCCTGATCGCCTTCTGACTTTTCGCCCCGGCCTAATAGGGCTATGGCTTGCACCGACGGGCGGGGTCGCCAAGGGGAGACACTATGGCTGGGCTACTTTCTAATTTTCGCAACACCATGATTCTCAGCGGCGTGCTGGCG
>JANYFU010000362.1 GCA_025359665.1 Caulobacteraceae bacterium | reverse complement strand
GGCGCTTGGGACCAAGGGGCGCCGCTTGCCTAGAGGCTGCGTCACGCCGCATGATTGTTCCGTCGCCCACTCCGGGCGCGTTGGAGTCGCCCATGCCCGCCCCGTTCGATGATCTCCAGATCGGCATGGTCACCCATCTTGGAGCCACGGTCGTCGATGAGCGCGCGCTACAGGCCTTCATCCAGGCCTTTGCACCGGACTGGTCGATCGATCGAGGGGCGCCTGACGCGATGGTGTTCGCCATTTGGTCGCGGTTGGACACGGACGCGGCCGCCAAATGGCCACAGACCAAGCGGGTCGGAGTCGACGCTCTTCGCTGGGTGCGCAATCCCCCCGTGGGCGAGTTGCTTCGCGGCCGGATGACCGTCATGGGAAAGGACCCGGTTGGCGAAGGCAAGGGCATTGTCATCGCCCAGCACGACTTGCTCGACGAGGCGGGACGGCTGGTGTTCTCCTGCCTGACCCGCAGTGTGTTCGCCAGATAGGGTCTAGTTCAGGTTCGCCGGCCCGGGCGCCGCGTTCTGGCGCGCCAGGGCGATGGAGATCAGTTTGTCCCATCCGGCCAGGGAATTGAGGTGCGCGTAGATCTGGCTGAGCGCGCCATTGTCCAGCAGGGCCCTGATCTTTTCGTCCGGTAGCGCCTTCAGGCGTTCGTCCGACACAGCGAAATATTCGGCGATCTCCTGCGGCGGACCCTGGTTCCCGTCAGGGTTGGTCGGCGTATAGGTGGTCTTGCGGGTGTCCAGGAGGTCGTACTCTATCAGGAGGGCCACGAAAGATTCGGTGCGGCGAATCTCGGTTTCATAGTCATTGCAGAACTGGATGCAGTTTTTGGTGTAGTCGGTCGGCTGACCGGCGGGATCGAAGAACGGCAGGTCCGGCAGATCGCCCAGCATCGCCGCCGCGCGATCGATGCAGACCACCATCTGCTCCCGCGCCTCGTCATTGGCCAGGACGAACGGATAGCGGCGGATATAGGCTGGCACATAGACACCGACCTCGAAATACCCGTTGGCCTGAATGAACATATTGGATTCGCCGGTGATGCCCATCACGGCCAGCGGCTGCTTGCGGTCGCCGGCGAAGATGATCGGATAGGAGAGCGAGGCAACGCCAAATTCGGTCACCGTCAGCGGAACCGCCTGGGCGCCCGCCGCGAAAGCGAAGGGCCGATCGATCCGGCGGAGGCCGATCTTGCCATGGGTTTCATTGCTCAGAGGCTCTGGCCTCGAATAGAACAATACATTGCCGGAGAGCTGGGCGTTGTCGGGTGGCGCGGTCGTGACCATGTCATCAATCCAAGAGTGTTCAAGTCGTAGGGACCGGTGCGCGTCGCGACCGGGGCGGCGCGCGCTTCTAGCCGATTGGCCGCGGAGCGGCAATGCGGCCCGATCGTATTGAAGACGCTACGCGAGCCGTCTTCGGGCGCCGTCGTTTTTCAGCTAGGAGTGGTCGCCATGGCTTCCGATCCTCCCAAGACGTCGCACCGCGACGCGCCGCGGTTCCTCAATGTGGGGGTCGCCATTATCGTGGTGATCCTGTCGACTTTCGCCATGTGGGCGCTGCGTCATGTACTGACACCGTTCATCCTGGCGGTATTTCTGTTCCTGGTGATCGGCGGTCTCGAACGCGCCCTGACCGAGCGCACGCGCCTCCCGGATAAGGCCATCCTGCCGGCGGCGATCACCGTTGTGGTCACCCTCTTCGGGCTATCGATCTGGTTGATCGCTGAGAACGGCGCCCAGATTGTCAATGAATCGGGCGGCTACGCCACGCGGCTCGACGTGCTCATCAAGATGGGGGCCGACAAGCTGGGGCTTCAGGCCGCGCCGACCATCGACCAGCTCTTCCACCAACTCAATCCCGGGCACTACGTCGCGGGGATCGCCGCCGCGGTCGGCGACGTAGCGGAAAAGGCGGTGCTCGTTCTGATCTATCTGGGTTTTCTGTTGGCTTCACGGGCCGGTTTCGGAAGCAAGCTTGCGGAGTTGTTCGAAGCGGGCCGGCATGCCGAGGCGGTGTTGATCATGGGCCGCATCCAACATGGCGTGGAGGGCTATATCTGGCTCCAGACTCTCGTTGGGGTGATGGTCGCCGCCGGATCGGCGCTGATCATGTGGGGCATGGGCCTGTCCCACGTGCTGTTCTGGGCGTTCCTTATATTTGTGACCAACTATATCCCGGTGATCGGGGTCGCCATCGCGGTGATGCTGCCGACGATGTTTGGCCTGATCGAACTGGATGCGATTTGGAAACCGCTGGTGATATTCGTGGCCATGGAGGTGGTGCACTTCGTCGCCGCTCATGTGGTCATGCCGCGCATGCAGGGCGAGAGTTTGAACATCGACCCCCTGGTGGTGCTGCTCTCCTTGGCCTTCTGGGCGGTGATCTTCGGTCTCGCCGGCGCATTCCTCTCCACACCGCTGACGGTGATCGTCATGGTGATCTGCGCCGAGTTTCCCGCGACCCGGGGCATCGCCATCCTGCTTTCGGCCAACGGCAGACCGTTTTCCGCCGACCCGGCCGCCAGCGTCCTACCCGGCGCGGTTGCGAACCAGGTCCTCGACCACTGACGGATCGGCCAGGGTGGTGATGTCGCCCAGATTGCCGACGTCGCCTTCGGCGACCTTGCGCAGAATCCGGCGCATGATCTTGCCCGAGCGGGTCTTGGGGAGGCCCGGCGCCCACTGGATGGCGTCCGGCGCCGCGAACGGGCCGATCTCCCGGCGAACCCACTTGATCAACTCAGCCCGGAGATCTTCGCTGGGCGCATGATCGGCGGTCAGGGTCACATAGGCATAGATGCCCTGACCTTTGATATCGTGGGGAAAACCGACCACTGCCGCCTCGGCGACGCTGGTGTGCGCCACCAGGGCGCTCTCGATCTCGGCCGTGCCGAGACGATGGCCCGAGACATTGATCACATCGTCCACCCGTCCGGTGATCCAGTAGTAGCCGTCCTCGTCGCGGCGGCAGCCGTCGCCGGTGAAATACTTGCCCGGATAGGTGGTGAAATAGGTGGTGATGAACCGCTCGTGGTCTCCATAAACCGTGCGCATCTGGCCTGGCCAGCTATCGGTCAGGCAGAGATTGCCGCTGATGGCGCCTTCCAGAACCAGGCCCTCGGCATCGACGAGTTGCAGCTTGACGCCGGGCAGCGGCTTGCTGGCCGAGCCGGGCTTCAGCGCCGTCGCGCCCGGCAGAGGCGAGATCAGGCAAGCGCCGGTCTCGGTCTGCCACCAGGTGTCGACGATCGGGCAGCGTCCTTCACCCACAACACGGTGATACCACAGCCACGCCTCGGGATTGATCGGCTCGCCGACGCTGCCCAGTAGCCGCAGGGAAGCCCGTGAGGTGCGCTTCACCGGTTCGTCGCCGTCGCGCATCAGCGCCCGCAGGGCGGTCGGGGCGGTGTAGAAAATCTCCACCCGGTGCTTGTCGATCACCTCCCAGAACCGCGAGACAGTGGGATGGTTGGGCACGCCCTCGAAGATCAGGGTCGTCGCGCCGTTAGCCAGGGGGCCGTAGACGATATAGCTGTGGCCGGTCACCCAACCCACGTCGGCGGTGCACCAGAAGATCTCTCCCGGCCGATAGTCGAACACCAGTTCGTGCGTATAGCTGGCCCAGACCAGATAGCCGCCGGTGGTGTGCAGCACACCCTTGGGCTTGCCGGTCGATCCCGAGGTGTAGAGGATGAACAGCGGATCCTCGGCGTTCATCGGTTCGGGCGGGCAGTCGGCGGAAACCTTCGCCGCCTCGGCCTCATAGGCGAAGTCCCGCCCCTCGCGCATCATTACGGCCGCGCCGGTGCGCCTGACCACCAGCACCGTGGCCACGTCTGGGCATTGCAGCAACGCCAGGTCGACATTCTGCTTCAGCGGCACGATCTTGCCGCCGCGAAGGCCCTCGTCCGCGGTGATCACGAAGCTGGATTGGCAATCCTGAATCCGGCCGGCGATGGACTCGGGCGAGAATCCACCGAAGATCACGCTGTGAACGGCGCCGATGCGCGCACAGGCCAGCATCGCGAAGGCCGCCTCGGGGATCATCGGCAGATAGATCGTCACCCGGTCGCCCTTGGCCACGCCATGGGCTTTCAGCACATTGGCCATCCGGCAGACCTCGGCATGCGCCTCGCCGTAAGTGATCTTGCGGCTGTCGGCCGGATCGTCTCCCTCCCAGATGATCGCGACATCGTTGGCGCGGGCGGGCAGGTGGCGATCAAGGCAATTGGCCGAGACGTTCAGAACGCCGTCGGC
>JANYFU010000348.1 GCA_025359665.1 Caulobacteraceae bacterium | reverse complement strand
GGCGCTGTTCGCGGCGACGCGGGAGGAGGCGCGCGGGCGAGGCCTGCAAGGGATCAACGCCACGATCCGCGCCGACAACACCGGCGGCCTGGCGTTCTACGCCCGGATGGGTTTCGAGGACCACGACATCTCCCGCGGCGTGCCGTTGCGGGACGGAACCCCGGTCGATCGGGTGAACAAGAGATACCGGCTCCCAGGTTGAGGACTTGGCGCGGAGCGGCGCGCCTGTAGGGTGCCGGACACAACCAGAGGGAAGGCGAACAGATGGCGGGACAGCTCGAAGGCAAGGTCGCGGTGATCACCGGTGGGGCGGCGGGGATCGGCCTGGCCACGGCCAAGCTGTTCCTGGCCGAGGGGGCCAGCGTGATGATCGGCGACCTGCAGGAGGGCGGGGCCATGGACCTGATCGCCCTCAACCCCGGACGATGCGGCTGGCAGCGCGCCGACGTGCTCCACGAGGACGATGTCGCCGCCCTGATCGCCGAGGCGGAGTCGCGGTTCGGCGGGCTCGACGTGCTCTACAACAACGCCGGCTACGGCGGCACGATCGGGGCCGTGGACGCGCTGAACCTCGAGAGCGTCGATCGCAGCATCGGGGTGCTGCTGCGCGGGGTGATTTGCGGCTACAAGCACGGCGTGGCGGCGATGAAGCGGCGCGGCGGCGGCTCGATCATCTCTACGGCGTCCGTCGCCGGCATCATCGGTGGCGGCGCGCCGTTGATCTACAGCACCTGCAAGGCCGCGGTCATTCACCTGGCGCGGAGCGCCGCGGTGGAGCTGGCGCCGTTCGACATCCGCTCCAACGCCATCTGCCCCGGCACGATCGCCACGCAACTGCTGTCGCGGGCCTTCGGCGTCTCGAAGGAAGACGCCGAGCCCTTCCGCGCCTTCCTCGCGCAGCGCGCCGCCGCCGGCCAGCGCATTCCGCTGGTCGGCCAGCCCGACGACATCGCCAACACCGCGCTCTTCCTCGCGTCCGACGCCAGCGCCTTCGTCACCGGCCAGGCCATCGCCGTGGACGGCGGCTACGCGGTCAACCCCGCCGTCGACCACGGCCAGCGCGAGGCGGTGGCGGAGGTCCTGAAGGCGTTCCGGGCGAGCCGGGCCTGAGCGGGAGATCCCATACGACGGCGGCCGCGATGAAATTCGGCCAAGCCTGACGGGCGCCGGTCGAACCGACGTTGGGGGTCGGGCGTGACCCAAAGCCGCCGGCTAACGAACCGTCTCCTTCGACCTGGGCGCCGAAACACGGCGCGTCCTGCTCTCGGCCTTGGGCTTGGGCAGAAGCCGGAAGCGCGTCTGGCACCAGGCGAAATCGACGCCCACGTCCAGCAGCGCATCGGAACGCCCACACGGGCAGGCGAATTCCATGACCGCGGCGACGCGATAGGTTTCCCCGGCGACCAGGGGCACGGGCCTTCCCGTGGCATGGTTCGGAGCGGCGTTGACGCAAAGAACCAGATCGCCAGGGCCGACAGCATCGCTCATAGCTTGCATCCCTCAACAGCGGGAGAAGATCACGCCCAGGCCGAAAACAGCAACGGCCGGCCTCCGGCGACGATATTACAGGGAAAGTCCGTTCGCCGCGACCGGTTGGGCCACGCGGATTCAGGCGCGGGCGACCACTCGCCTTTGGGTCTTGCGGCGGAAGCCGGCCGCGTGGTCGAGTGACGGACGCGGCACAAGGCTCGCGAGGGGAGACTGATGATCACCATCCGCCATATCGAAGGGCGTCGCTCCGAGCGCGTGGCCTGGCTGCTGGAAGAGCTGGGCGTGCCCTATGAGCTCGACTTCATCCAGGGCGACATCCTGCGGTCGCTGCTGGCGCTCGAGGCCCATCACGAGATGCGCATGGCGCCGATCGTGACCGACGGCGACGTGGTGATGGTCGAGTCCGGCGCGATCCTGGAATATATCCTGGCCCGGTACGGCAAGGGCTCGTCGCTGCGGCCGGACGAAGCCTCGCCGGCCTTCGCGGCCTATCTCGAATTCCTGCATTTCGCCGAGGGCACGGCCATGGCCAAGATCCTGGCCGATCGCATGATGGAGGCCGCCAAGGCCGCCGACGCGCCCTCGGCCATGCCGAAGTTGCCGGGCCTGGCCGGCTCGCGCACGGGCGCGCAGCGGGTGCTGCACTATGCCGAGAACACCTTGGCCAAGGCGCCCTATTTCGCCGGCGACCAGTTCACCGCCGCCGACATCATGATGCACTTCCCGCTGAAACTGGGCGCGCCCGCCGCGGTCGGCGCAACCGCCAGCCTGGCCGAGGTGCAGCGCACCGACCACGCCTATCTGGACGCCTTCCCGAATGTGAAGGGCTTCCTGGTCCGCATGGCCGAGCGGCCGGCGTTCCAGAGGGCCATGAAGTCGACGATGCCGAAGGGGCCGCCGGCAATGTGACGGTGGCGGCGTGGAATGGGCCTGGATGGAGGGCGCTAGGGTCCGCCCGCGAGGCGGATCTCGAGCGGAACAATATCCGCGCCCACCCAGCGGGGCGCTCTAGGCGTCTTCCGCGCCGATTTCGCTGGCGAAATATTCCACGAACGCTCGGGCCGCCGGCGCGGGCGCCCGTCCGGCCGGAAACACGGCGTAGAGTTCAACCGGTTCCAGAGCCCAGTCCGTCATGACCGCCATCAGGTCGCCGCGCCGCAACTCCGCGCGACAGCCCCAGACCGAGGTCCGAGTAATGCCAAGGCCGGCGACCGCGGCTGCGGTCGCCCCTTCGTTCACCGCCGTCATCACCCGGCCCTCGACCTTGATGGAGCGTTCTTGCCCGTCCTTTCTGAACGTCCAGGCGTGGGGACGGTCTCCGCCGGGCCCCATGATCACCGAGTGCCCGGCGAGGTCCGCGGGGCAGGCCGGTGTTCCAGCCCGCCGCAGATAGAGGCGGGAGGCGGCCAGGAGGCGCGGCGCGCTGGCCAGCTTCCGCGCCCGAAAACTGGCGTCGACGGCGAGCCCGAGGCGGAGCGCCACATCCATTCCCTCGGTCACCAGGTCCTGCCGCGCATCGCTGATGCCAAGCTCAATCCGTAGCGCGCCGTGCCGGTCCAGGAATTTCGGAAGCCGGGGTATCACCTCGCGAACACCGAAGCTGGACGACATCGCGAGCCTGAGCACTCCGCGCAATTCGCCGGCGCCGCGCGCCGCGAAATCGGCCTCCTCAAGGGCCGCCAGCACCGGCTCGACCCGCGCCAGATAATCCTCCCCCGCCTCGGTCAGGACCACGGCCCGCGTGGTCCGCGACAGCAGCGAAGCGCCGACCTCGCGCTCCAGGGTCGCCAGGATCCTGGACACCGAAGGCTGGGAGAGACCCAATTCCCGGCCGGCGCGGGAAAGGCTGCCTCGCCGGGCCACGCGGACAAATGTTCTCAGGGCTTGTAGGCGGTCAGTCATTTGGAGAGCGAATATATCTTACTCGCGCGGGGCGCCTACCGCCCGCTCGCGAAAGCGCCGATGTTCACCTCGCTTTTGGTCAAACAAGGAATATCCCATGGCGCTTCAGGATCAGCTCGACGCGATGAAAGCGGCGTTCGAAAGCAAGCGTATCCCACCTGAGGTGGTGGCTGTCATGCATGAGGCGACCGCCGAGCTGATCGCCTCGGGGCAAGCCGACAGGGCGCTGAAGTCTGGTGATCGCGCGCCTGAATTCTCCCTCCCTGACGGTGATGGAGAGATCGTCCAGTCCGCCGATCTCCTGGCCAAGGGGCCGCTGGTGGTGACCTTTTACCGCGGCGTCTGGTGCCCCTACTGCAACACGGACCTCAAGGCCGTCGAGGCCGTCGCGGGCCAGATTCGCGCCAGGGGCGCCACCATCGTGGCGATCTCGCCCCAGACCGCCGCCAACATCCGCAAAGCGCGGCGCGACAATGGGTTGAGCTTCCCCATTCTTGGCGACCACGGCAACGCGGTCGCCGACCGGTTCGGCCTGCGCTTTCGCCTGCCCGAGGCGCTGATGGCCGTTTACAAGGGCTTCGGCAATGATTTGGCGACAGCCAATGGCGAGCCGAGCTGGACGCTGCCCATGCCCGCCCGCTACGTGATCGGCGCGGACGGCGTCATCGCCTACGCCGAGGTCAATCCGGACTACACGCGCCGGCCCGATCCCAGTGAACTGATGCCAGCGCTCGAGGCGCTCCAGTCCGCCGCGATGGCTTGAGCGCCGTGCGGATCGCCGCTCTCCCCACGATCGTTATGGGCGCCCTGGCTCTCGCCGGCGCGGCGTTTTCCCCGGCGGCTCTGGCCACACCGATCGATATCGGACCGCCGGTGGGGAGCACGGCGCCCGCCCTCCACGCCACGGACGTCGCCGGCAAGACCGTGAGCCTGCGCTCGATCTCCGGGCGCAAGGGCGTGGTGCTGCTGTTCTTCCGCTCCGCCAAGTGGTGTCCCTACTGCCAGAAGCAACTGATGGAGTTTCGCGACGCCCAGGCGCCCCTGGAGGCGCGCGGATACAGCCTGGCGGCGATCAGCTACGACCCGCCCGCTATCCTCGCCGCGTTCGCCGGCCAGCGCCGGATCCAATATAAGCTGCTGTCGGATCCGGGCTCGGTAACCATCGACGCCTTCGCCCTGCGAGACCCGCAGTATCAGCCCGGCAGCTTCGCGTTCGGCGTGCCGAAGCCCGCCATTTTCGTGATCTCCCGCAAGGGAATGATCGAGGCCAAGCTCGCGGAAGAGGGTTTCAAGGTCCGGCCCTCCGTCCAGGCGGTGCTGGCCGCGCTGGACGATCACAACCCTCAACCCCCTGGAACCGATCGATGATCAAGCTCTACTATCACGCCACGCCTAATCCGGCGAAGGTTGCTCTCTTTCTCGAAGAAGCCGGCCTTGACTATGAGGTCGTCCCGGTGGACGTGCGCAAGGGCGAGCAGCACAGCCCCGCCTACCTGGCGATCAATCCCAACGCCAAGCTCCCGGCCCTGACCGACGGCGAGGCGGTGATCTTCGACAGCAACGCTATCCTGCTCTACCTGGCCGAAAAGACCGGGAAGTTCCTGCCGCCGGCCGGAGACGCCCAACGCGGCGCCCTGCTTTCCTGGCTGATGTTCGTGGCGAGCGGGGTGGGTCCCTACAGCGGGCAGGCCGTCCATTTCAAACACTTCGCGCCCGAGCCGAAGGACTACGCCGTCAACCGCTACCTCTTCGAGGCCGAGCGCCATTGGGGCATCGTCGACACCCGGTTGGCCAAGGGGCGTTACATGCTGGGCGCCGACTATACGATCGCCGACATGGCCGTGTGGGGCTGGGCGCGCGCCGTGCCGTTTGTGCTCGGCGCCGAGGCGTGGCAGGAACTCGCGAACGTCAAGCGCCTGCTCGATGAAATCAACGCGCGCCCTGCCGCGCAGCGCGCCGAGGCCTTGAAGGCCCAGCATGCCTACAAGACCGAGATGGACGACGACGCGAAGCAGGCCATGTTTCCGCAGAACGCGCGCCTGTCCTCCTCGCAGGGGGCGGTGTGAGCGGGACGCCGTACCGTCGGGCGTTGATCGTGGGCGCCGGCCCCGGGCTTGGCGCCAGCCTGGCACGCGCCTTTGCGGGCGAGTGCGCAATGCGCGTTGCGGTCGCGGCGCGCCGGCGCGAGCCACTCGAGGCAATGGCTGCCCAGACCGGCGCCATCCCGCTCGTGGCCGATGCAAGCCACGCCGCCGGCGTCGACGCGCTGTTTGAGGCGGCGACGCTGGCGCTTGGTGGCGCGCCCGACGTCGTCGTCTACAACGCCAGCCAGCGCGTTCGCGGCTCGTTCGTCGAGGTCGATGCCGAGGCCGTCGCGCGCGCGGTCGACGTCACCGCGG
>JANYFU010000308.1 GCA_025359665.1 Caulobacteraceae bacterium | reverse complement strand
ATCACCAGCCGGCACATGCTGGACTTGCTGGAGGCTTTCCGGCGTGACGCGGTCAAGACGCGCTATGCTGATTGGGACGAGCTGATGGACTATTGCCGTTATTCGGCGGCGCCCGTGGGGCGGTTCATGTTGGACGTGCATGGCGAGGACCATGCCACTTGGCCGGCCTCGGACGCCCTGTGCGCGGCGCTGCAGGTGATCAACCATCTGCAGGATTGCGGCAAGGACTACCGGGATCTGGACCGGGTCTATGTGCCGCAAGACGCCCTGGTAGGGGCCGGACTGGAGGCGCGGGCGCTGGGCGGCCTCAAGGCCGACGTCGCCCTTCGCGCGGTGATCACGGGTCTGGCGACCAGGACGGCGCTGCTTCTGGACACCGCGCGGCCCCTGGAGGCTGGGGTGCGCGACCTTCGGCTGGCCGTGGAGATCGGGGTCATCCACACCCTGGCCGAAAGCCTCAACCAACGGCTGATGGTCAAAGACCCCTTGTCCGAACGGGTCCACCACGCCAAGATCGAGGCCATGGGGATTGCCTTTTGGGGGGCCGCGAAGACGCTTGGAGCGAAGCTTGTGGCTCGTCCAGGAAGTCGGTCTGAGGCATAGCGGGATCATGAACCAACCAGTCACCACCGCGGCGAAGGTCTCGGGCAGTTCCTTCTATGCGGCCTTGCGCATCCTGCCGCGTCGGGAGCGGAGCGCGATGTTCGCCATCTATGACTTCTGCCGGGAGGTCGACGACATAGCCGACGATCCCGGTCCAAGCCGTGAACAGCGTCGATTGGCTCTCAATGGCTGGCGCGCCGATCTGGACACCCTCTATGCCGGTGCTCCGCCACCCAGTTGCCTGGATTTGGCCGGACCGGTCCGCGACTTCCACCTGGAGAAGGCCGATTTCCTGGCCGTGGTTGACGGGATGGAGATGGACGTCGACGCCGACATCCAGGCGCCAAGCTTCGAGATTCTGGATCTCTATTGTGACCGTGTCGCCAGCGCCGTCGGCCGCCTCTCGGTGAAGGTGTTCGGGATGGACCTCGAGCCGGGGCTCAGTCTGGCGCATCATCTGGGCCGCGCGCTGCAGTTCACCAACATTCTACGCGACCTGGACGAGGACGCCGATATCGGACGCCTGTACCTGCCCGCTGAATCTCTGGCGGCCGCGGGTATCGAAACTACCCGGCCGGTTGACGTGATCGCACACCCGTCAATCGACACAGCCTGCCGCTGGCTGACGGCCAAGGCTCACGAGCACTACGCCGCCACCGACCAGATCATGGCGCTGCGGCCACGAGGCCGGATGAAAACCCCGGCGCTGATGATCGCCGTCTATGGACGAATCTTGAAAGCCATGGAGGTCGAAGGCTGGAAGCCGCCACGTCACCGCGTGTCGCTCGGCAAGGCGCGACTGTTGTGGGTGGCCGCGACGACGGCCGCGTTCGGGTGAGGCGACCGGCTTGATCCACATTGTCGGCGCCGGGCTGGCCGGCCTGTCCGCCGCGGTGACCCTGGCGGCCAAGGGCGCATCCGTGACGGTGATCGAAGCCTCGGCCCAGGCCGGAGGGCGGTGCCGGTCCTATCTGGACCCGGTGCTGGAGATGACCCTGGACAACGGCAATCACCTGGTCCTTTCGGGAAACCACGCCACCTTCGACTATCTGCGGACGATCGGAACCGAGGACCGGCTGGTGGGTCCCGACGAAGCGACCCTGGATTTCCACGACCTGAGAAATGGCGAGGCTTGGACGATCCACCCCAATCCAAGCGCCCTGGCCTGGTGGCTGCTATCGCCCAAACGCCGCGTGAAGGGAACAAAGGTGATCGACTATCTCGCTCTGGCGACCTTGCTGGCGCCAGGGTCGGGTAAGCGGATCGACGAGGTGATGCGCTGCGAGGGTGTGCTGTGGGACCGGCTGCTGGAGCCATTCCTGCTTTCGGCGCTCAACACCGAGGCCAGGAGCGCGTCCGCGGCCCTGGCGGGAGCGGTGATCCGGGAGTCCCTGGCCCGGGGCGGCGATGCCTATCGGCCTCGGGTGGCGCACCCGACCCTGTCGGCCGCGTTCATCGACCCGGCCCTGGCCTTCCTCGCCGCGCGCGGCGGGAGCGTGAAATTTGGCGCTCCGGTGAAGGCGCTCGGCTTCGAGGGGGATCGGGTGAACGCCCTGGTCACCGCCGAAGGTGAAACACCGATCGCCGCCGGCGATGCGGTGGTGCTGGCGACACCACCCTGGATCAGCCAGGACCTAGTCCCCGGATTGATCGCTCCCGACGCCTTCAACGCCATCGTCAACGGCCACTTCCGCTTCACGCCACCGAGCGGGTTGGCGCCGATCGTCGGCGTGATCGGCGGGACAGCCCAATGGATCTTCGCCTTTCCCGACCGCTTGAGCGTAACCGTCAGCGGAGCGGATGATCTGGCCGACCAGAACCGCGAGGACCTGGCGCGCCGCTTCTGGGCCGACATCGCCGCGGTCCATGGCTTGCCCGCGGAGCTCCCACCATGGCGAATCGTCAAGGAGCGCCGGGCCACCTTCGCCGCCACGCCCGCCCAGAATGCGAAACGCCCGGGCTCCGCCACCCGCTGGCGCAACCTGGCCCTGGCCGGCGATTGGACCGCTACGGGGCTTCCCGCCACGATCGAGGGCGCTATACGCTCCGGGCGAACGGCGGCAGCCGCGATAGGATAACAAATGGACGACGCGTCAGCCCTGACATCTTCACTGGATCTGGCCGCGCTAGATCTGGACGCGTCGGTCCGCCGGGCCGCGGACGCCTTGCTGAAGCGCCAGCGTCCCGACGGTCACTGGGTGTTCGAGCTGGAAGCCGACGCCACCATCCCGGCCGAATATATCCTGCTGCGGTCCTATCTGGCCGAGCCGGACACGCCCGAGCTCGAGCGCAAGACCGGCGTCTATCTACGCCGCATCCAGGGCGATCATGGCGGCTGGCCGCTCTATCACGCCGGAGCCTTCGACGTCAGCGCCACGGTGAAGGCCTATTTCGCCCTGAAGACCATCGGCGACGATCCCGACGCGCCGCATATGGTTCGCGCCCGCGCGGCGTTGCTGGAGCATGGAGGAGCGGAAGCCTGCAATGTGTTCACCCGCATCCTGCTGGCGCTGTTCGGAGTGATCCCGTGGCGCGTCGTGCCCCAGATCCCGGTCGAGATCATGCACCTGCCCCGCTGGTTCCCGATCCATCTGTCCAAGATTTCCTACTGGGCGCGAACGGTGATCGTGCCGCTGCTGGTGCTGCGGACGCTGAAGCCAGGGGCGCGCAACCCGCGCGGGATCACCATCGACGAGCTGTTCGTCCGCCCCCCGGCCGAGATGCGCGGTATCGCCCGCGCCGGCCACCAGAAGGAGCCCTGGGCGACCGGGTTTTTCGTCCTGGACGCCGTGCTGCACCGATTGGACGGGCTGTTCCCCGGACCTTCACGCCGCAGCGCCATCGCCAAGGCCAAGGCCTTCGTGGACGAACGCCTGAACGGCGAGGACGGCCTGGGCGCGATCTTCCCCGCCATGGCCAATGCGGTGATGATGTACGACGCCCTCGGCTATCCGGAGGATGATCCGAACCGCGCCACGGCCCGGGCCTCGGTGGAAAAGCTGCTGATCATCAAGGATCAGGAAGCCTATTGCCAGCCGTGCCTGTCGCCGGTGTGGGATACCGCCCTGACCGCCCACGCCCTGCTGGAGGCGGCGGGCGAGGATTGCGAGGCGGCGGCGATGCGAGGCCTTCAGTGGCTGAAACCGCTGCAGGTGCTGGATGTGAAGGGTGACTGGGCGGAATGGCGGCCCGATACGCGGCCGGGAGGTTGGGCGTTCCAGTACCGCAACGACCACTATCCAGACACCGACGACACCGCCGTGGTGGTGATGGCCATGGACAGGGCGCGCCATCTAGCCAGCGAGGCCGGCACACCCGGCGCCCTGAGCTACGACGGCGCCATCGACCGAGGCCGGGAATGGATCGAGGGCCTTCAGTGCAAGGACGGCGGCTGGGGCGCGTTCGACGCCGACAACAGCTATCACTACTTGAACAACATCCCCTTTGCCGACCACGGCGCCCTTCTCGACCCACCCACGGTCGATGTGGCGGCGCGGTGCGTGAGCATGCTGGCGCAGTTGGGCGAGCCTTCGAACTCCCCGAAAATGAAGGCCGCGCTCGCCTATCTCGAAAAGGAGCAGGAAACCGACGGCAGCTGGTTCGGCCGTTGGGGCGTTAACTATGTCTATGGAACATGGTCGGCGCTCTGCGCGCTAAACGCCGCTGGTCTGGCACCCGAAACACCGGTGGTCACCCGGGGGGCGGGCTGGCTGATCGCCATCCAGAACCCGGACGGCGGCTGGGGCGAGGGCTGCGACAGCTACAAGCTCAACTACAGAGGCTATGAACCGGCGCCCAGCGCCTCGTCACAAACCGCATGGGCGCTGTTGGGACTGATGGCGGCCGGTCGCACAGACCATCCGGCCGTCACACGCGGGATCGCCTGGCTTACCGCCAATCAAACCGATGAAGGCGTTTGGCCAGAGGATACCTATACGGGCGGCGGGTTTCCGCGCGTCTTCTACCTCCGCTACCACGGATATTCGAAGATTTTTCCACTCTGGGCCCTTGCCCGCTACCGTAACCTCAAGCGCGGCAACAGCGGACGCGTGGCGTTCGGGATGTAGTAGTTACGCCCCCAGCGTCGCCAACCCTCGCGCCAGATCGGCGATCAGGTCCTTGGGAGCTTCGATGCCGATGGAGAGCCGGATCAAGCCCTCCTCCATGCCGAGTATCGCCTGTTCATTGGCCGAGACGCCCGAGTGCGTGGTGCTACCGGGGTGACAAGCGAGAGACTCTGTGCCGCCCAGGCTGACCGCAAGCTTGAAGACCTCAAGAGCGTCCAGCACCTTGAACGCCGCTTCGCGCCCGCCTTTCACGACGAACGAGAAGGTGGCGCCCATTGCGCCGCACTGACGCTCGATCGCATCCGCCGTCGGCGAGCCGGGCACGGCGTCGCCGAGATAGGCCAAGCGCTCCACCGACGGCTGACCGCGCAGCCAATCAGCCACTTCGCGGGCATTCTCGAACGCCTTGTCCATGCGGAGGCGCAACGTTTCGAGCGACCGGGTCAGCATCCAGGCGCTGTGCACATCCAGCTGATTGCCGATCAGGTTGCGCAGGGATCTGATCTTCTTCATCAGGACGGCCGAACCGGCCACGGAACCGGCAATCAGGTCGCTATGGCCGCCCACATATTTGGTCAGGGAGTAGACCACCAGATCGGCGCCATGGCGGATGGGCGCCTGATAGAGCGGCCCCAGCAGGGTGTTGTCGACGATGATGCTTGGACGCTGGCCCTGTTCGGCCTCGATTTCGCGCGCCACGCAGGCCATCAGATCCAGGTCGAC
>JANYFU010000304.1 GCA_025359665.1 Caulobacteraceae bacterium | reverse complement strand
GGACCGCGAAGCGGTGGAGGGGGCCGCCACCGCGCCTTGTTCGGATCATCTTTTGCCCCTGCTTCGAGGTGTTATCGCCGAGGTCGCGGGGATCCGCTGGCCGGGACGGTGGATATTCGACCATCGCGCCGGCGATGCCGCCCTGCGCATCGCCGGCGATCCGCGCTTGGCCGAACTGGCGGGCAGGGGGGTGGCGACTCCCGACCATGTGATCCGGACCAAGGCGCGGCCGCTGATCCTGCCGGAAGCGACCGGGGAACCGGGCGCCTGGCGTCAGGCGGCACTGGCCCGAGCCGCCGGATTCGTCGTCGACTATGAAGGTTATTTCCAGCGCAACGCCGTCCGGTTCCTCGGCGGGAAAACCCAGCTTGATCCGCTGCCCCGGGTCATCGTGATTCCAGGGTTCGGCCTGATCGGCCTTGGGCGTAACGCCGCCGAGGCGGCCGTCACCGCCGATGTGGCCGAGTCCTGGGCGGCGACGGCCCTGGCGGCCGAGAGGGTCGGACGCTTCGAACCGATCGGCGAAGCCGACACATTCGATATGGAATATTGGTCACTGGAGCAGGCCAAGCTTGGTAAATCCGCCGAGCGCCGGCTGGAACGCCATGTGGTCGTGGTGACCGGTGGAGCTGGGGCGATCGGGGCGGCGACCGCTCGGGCGTTCGCGGCCGAGGGGGCCCAGCTGGCCATCCTAGACATCAACGGCGAGGCGGCCGCGGCCTTGGCCCAGAGGCTCGGCGCCGCGACTCTGGGGCTTGGCTGCGACGTTACCGACTCCACTCAGGTCGATCAGGCGTTCGCCGCGGTGGACGCACGGTTCGGCGGGATCGACATCGTGGTCTCCAATGCTGGCATGGCCATCCGCGGCGCCATGGCCAACCTGAGCGACGCCGATCTGCGGGCCAGCTTCGACCTCAACTTCCACGCCCATCAGGCGGTGGCGCGGGCGGCGGTCAGTACCCTGCGCGCCCAGGGCATGGGCGGGTCTTTGCTGTTCAACGTCTCGAAACAGGCTTTGAACCCGGGACCGGATTTCGGGGCCTACGGAACCTCCAAGGCGGCCTTGCTGGCGTTGATGCGGCAGTATGCGCTTGAGCACGGCGCGGATGGGATACGTGTCAATGCGATCAATCCCGACCGAATCCGCTCCGGCCTGCTGACCGATGGGATGATCGCCGCGCGTTCCGCCGCCCGGGGGACCGACCCCGCGACCTATATGGCGGGCAATCTGTTGGGACAGGAGGTTACGGCCGAAGATGTAGCCGAGGCCTTCGTGTTCGCCGCCCTGATGCGTCGTACCACTGGCGCCGTGATCACCGTTGATGGCGGTAACGTGGCCGCCATGGTGCGCTAAAATTGGTTAGTCGTTCGGGCAGCCGACGAATTCGCCGACCTTCGCCACGGTGAGGGTAACCAGGTTCAGATGCATCATCGGCAGCATCGAGGAAGACCCTTTGCCCGTGAACAGATCTATGCGCCCCTTGTGAATACCCCCGCCAACATCGGTCGCGAACCAATAGCCGTCATGCACGCGGCCATCCGGCATCGGCAGGCCGACGGTTTCCTTGATGAACAAAAGACTGTGGCGTTTGACATCGATCCCATCGACCGCCGCGGTGCGCATGGGCACCACTTTGCAGCCGAGCGAGTCGCGGTCATGTGTGCCGCGGGAACCCAGATGGTAGAGCGTGGCCTTGAGGCCCATGGTCTCCAGCAACGGTCCGACCTTGGCCGCGACCTGTCCAATCAGGTCGCCGATCGGATCGGGTGTGTCGGCTCTTGCCCCGCTGAGCGGCAAGGCGAGAGCGGCGGCGACGAGGCAGGCCAGCAGGGGTTTCAAATCCTTGGTTCCATAGCGCCATAAAGGCTTCCTGAAAAAAGGTTAGCCACTTCGGACAGATCAGGCAACCCTGGATCAGTCGGATCTCCATCCCCCGAACAGTCTGTCGACGAATGATCGGATGGAGTGGCGCTTAGCAATCTGAAAATAACCTAGATATTATTCTGAGTTCGCTATTGTAATTAAAGGTGAAGTAAGATGAACTATATCGTGCGAAAAATAATTTCATTCACCCGAATTGAATACACGGAGTACTTTGCGCGCCCCAAGAGGACGTTCGAGGCTTTGAGCGGGGCCAAGGCGCCCAGCTTGACCGATCCACGGCCCTGTCGGAAAGACCGGGCCATGCCAAAGCCACTTACGATTGCGCGATTTATCGCCGTTTGCGCCTGCGTTTGCCTCGTCGGTGGGCAAGCCCTGGCCTGGGGCTCTTCGGGCCACCGGCTGATCGGCCGCGAGGCGCTGGCGGCCCTGCCATCAGAGGCGCCGGCCTTCATGCGCTCGCCTTCCGCGATCGATGCGGTCGGCGAACTGGCGCGCGAACCGGACAGGTGGAAGGATTCGGGAAAAACCCACGACTCAGATCGTGATCCGGGGCACTTTCTGAACTTGGGCGATGATGGGCGCATTTTCGGCG
>JANYFU010000269.1 GCA_025359665.1 Caulobacteraceae bacterium | reverse complement strand
GCAACGTCCACAGCCACGCGTTCCAGCGCGGCATGGCCGGACTGGCCGAGGTGCGCGGCCCGGCCGACGACGACTTCTGGACCTGGCGCGAGGTGATGTACCGGTTCGTCGATCGCCTGACGCCCGACCAGGTCGAGGTGATCGCCGCCCAGGCCTATGTCGAAATGCTGCAACAGGGCTTCACCCGGGTGGGCGAGTTCCACTACCTGCACAACGCGCCCGACGGCCGGCCCTACGACAATCCGGCCGAGCTGGCGGAGCGGATCGCGGCGGCCGCCGAGGCCACGGGAATCGGCCTGACCTTGCTGCCGGTATTCTACGCCCACGGCGACTTCGGCGGGGCCGAGCCAAGACTGGGTCAGCGGCGGTTCCTCAACGACATCGACTCCTTCGCCGCCCTCGCCCAGGCCATCCGCCAGGCGATCGCGGCGCTGCCGGACGCCAACCAGGGCGTCGCGCCGCACAGCTTGCGCGCCGTGACGCCGGACGAACTGCGGCGGGTGCTGCGCCTGGCCGCGGGTGGGCCGGTCCACATCCACATCGCCGAACAGGTCAAGGAGGTCGACGCCTGCGTCGCCTGGTCCGGCGAGCGCCCGGTCGAGTGGCTGATGAGCCACCACGCCATCGATCACCACTGGTGCCTGGTGCACGCCACCCACCTCGACGACGGCGAGGTCGCGGCCCTGGCCAAAAGCGGCGCCGTGGCGGGGCTTTGCCCGATCACCGAGGCCAACCTGGGCGACGGTGTGTTTCGCACGCGGAACTATCTGGGCCGGGGCGGACGCTTTGGCATTGGCACCGATTCCAATATCGCCATCGACGCGGCCGGCGAGCTGAAATTGTTGGAATACGCCCAGCGGCTGACCCGCCGAAGCCGCAATGTGCTGGCGATGCGCGAGGGCGGCTCGGTGGGGGGCGAGCTATTCCGCGGCGCTGTCGGCGGCGGTTCTCAGGCGCTTGGAATCGAAACCGGCGGCCTGCGAGTCGGCGCGGCGGCCGACATCGTCACCCTCGATCTCGATCACCCGTCGCTGATCGGGCGGTCGGGCGACGCGCTGCTCGACGGCTGGATCTTCGCCGCCGGGGGCGGCGTGATCGACACCGTCTGGCGGTTCGGCTGCAAGGTCGTGGAACGCGGCCGGCATAGGGCCGCCGGGGCCGTGGCCCGCCGCTATCGCCAAGCGATCACCGAGCTGCTGGCCGGGTGACCGTCACCCTCGACCAGAGGATCCGGAGCGACCTGGAAAGCCGCATCCGCTCCGGTGAGTGGGCGCCAGGTCGCCGGATCCCGACCGAGCGCGAGCTGATGGAGCATTACCGTTGCGCCCGGATGACGGTCGGCAAGGCGATCGGGGCGCTGGTTTCCGAGGGCCTGATCGAGCGGCGCAAGAAGGCCGGCTCGTTCGTCGCCCGTCCCCAGGTGCGCACCGCGGTGCTGGAAATTCCCGATATCGCCGCCGTCATCCTGGCGCGGGGCGAAACCTATCGCTTCGAACTGATCGCGCGCCGCCTCCTGGTTGCCGGCGAGGCGCTGGATGCCCGGTTCGCCGATACCGGAGACCGTATCGCCATCGACGGTGTCCACGTCGCCTCGGACCGGCCGTTCGCCCATGAGCACCGTCTGATCGGCCTTGCCGCCGCGCCCGGGGCGGGCAACGCGGATTTCCGCGAGCGCTCGCCCGGCTCCTGGTTGCTGGACAATGTTCCCTGGACGGTGGCCCGCCACCGCATCACGGCCAGGCAGGCCGGCGACCTGGCATCGGCGCTCGGTGTTTCCCGCGCGCTGGCGTGCCTGCAGGTCGAGCGCTGGACCTGGCGCCAGGCCGATCCGGTCACCTACGTCCGCCAGGTGTTCCCCGGCGACCGCTACGACCTGGTGGCGGAATTCTCACCGCGCCACGGGCCGTGAAATTATTTTCCGACTGATGTGACCGGTTTTCCGGCCGCGTGACGCCTTTATCGACAAAGGGCCGACGCCATCCTGGCGGCCGCGTCCGTCAAACGGCGATGTTGGAGAACTGCGATGGATGTCACCCTATACGGCACGACGGGCGCTCAGGGCGCTGGCGGCACGATGTCCGGACAATCGGGAGGCGACGGCGGCGCCGGCGGCGCGGCGACGGCGCTGGCGAACGCGCCGGCCGATCTGACCAACAACGCGTATGCCCAGGGCGGCGGTGGGGGTAACGGCGGCAACAGCGGCGGCGGGGCGGGCAATGGCGGCGCGGGCGGGGCCGGCGGCGCGGGCACGGCCACGGCGACCACCACCGCCAGTTCGGCCAGCACAACCGGCGCCAACGCCGCCGCCTATGGCGGTATCGGCGGCAGTTCAGGCTCGCCCCTGGGCGTCGGCGGCGTGGGAAGCAACGGCGGCGCCGGCGCGGCGGCCACCGCTTCGGCCAGTGACACCAACGCCGGCGGCGGCGCCACGGACTTCGCCCAGGCCGGCGCCGGAGGCGGCGGCGCGGCGATCAGCGTCGGCCACACCGGCGGCGCCGGCGGCGTGGCGACCGTCAGCGCCAGCGCGGTGAGCAGCGCGCTGGGGGCGTCGGCCAACGCCGGGACCAACCAGATCGGTGGCTATGGCGGTACGGGCGCCAGCGGCGCCAATGGCGGCGCCGGCGCGACCAGCACATCCGTCAATCGGGTCAGCGGCTCGACCAACGGCGGCGCCCTGACCCTGTATCAGGCCGCCTCGGGCGGAACCGGTGGCTTCAGTGACGGTGGCGTGGCGGGCGCCGCCGGGGCGGCGACCTCGAACCTGACCTTGAAAGACACCACCAGCGCGTCGGTCACCGCCAACATTCTCGCCGGCGGCGGATCCGGTGGCTTCGGCGAAAACGGCTCCAGCGGCGTCGTCGGCGGGGCCGCCAAGGTCGCGGTCTCCCTGACGGGCGCCCAGTACGTCGGCGTGACGGCGACCGCCGGCGGCGGAGGCGGGGGATCGTCCCTGACGGGCGCTTCCGGCGCGGCGGGTGGGGCCGCGACTTCGACCGCGTCCGGCGTGGCGACGTCGCTGGACATCACCGCGGTGGCCAACGGCGGCAATGGCGGGCTGGGCGAAGGCGCGGGCCACGCCGGGGGCGCGGGCGCCACCGGCAAGGCGTCGGCGACGGGCGCCGCGAGCGGCACACAGGCGCATGTCACCGCCTCCCAGATGGGTGGGTCGGGCGGGCTCGGGGTCAACTACGCCAACGGCGGGGCCGGCGCGGCCAGCAGCCTGACCAACGGCGTGACCGGCTCGACCAATGGCGGCGCGCTCTATCTGACGCAGAGCGCCACCGGCGGTGGCGGGGGCTCCAGCCAGGGTTCAAAGGCCGGTGTCGGCGGCGCCGCGACCTCTAAACTGACCTTCGACGACGCCAAAAGCGTCACCAAGAGCGCCTATATCCAGGCGGCCAGCACGGCGGCCGGCGGGTCGGGTGGATATGGAACTTACGGAGCCAGCGGCGCGGCGGGCGGCGTGGCGACCGCCTCGCTGACGGTGCAGAACGCCCAGAGCGCGTCGGTGGGCGTTTCGGCGTCGGGCGGCGGCGGCGGCAACGCCGACGGCAGTGTCAGCGGTGGAGCGGGCGGCGTCGGTGGCGCGGCTACGGTCACCGGGGTCGCGTCAAGCACCGGCGCCGCCCAGGCGACCATCGGGGCCGGTGGCGGCGCGGGTGGCGCGGGCCAGAACGGCGATGCCGGCGCGGTCGGTGGCAAGGCGACCGCCACCGCCACCAGCACCGGCGCCGGCGCCGCGTCTTCGGCCTCTGCCGTCGGCGGCGGGGGCGGCGGGTCCGACGGAGCGGGGCATGTCGGCGCCACGGGCGGCTCGGCCTCGGCCCACGCCACCGCGACCAGCACCGGGTCCGGCGACGCCAACGCCTCCATCAACCAGCGCGGTGGCAATGGCGGCATCGGAAACAATGGCGCCAACGGCGGCGCCGGAGCGGCCGGCACCGCCACCAACGCTGTCAGTGGATCCAACAGCGGTGCAACCGTCACTCTGACCCAGTCGGTCTACGGCGGCAGCGGCGGCCAGAGCGACACCGGAGCCGCTGGGGCCGGAGCCGCGGCGACGTCGAGCCTGACGGTGGGCGACACTACCGCCGCGGTGCTGAACGGCTCGGTCACGGCCGGCGCGGGATCGGGAGGATACGCATCAAGCGGCGGCGCCGGCGGCGCGGGCGGCGTGGCCAAGGCGACGTTGACCCTCAGCGGCGCCCACGCGGTCTCCGCGACGGCAAACGCCGTTGGCGGAACCGGCGGCGGTGGCTCGAGCACGCGAGCCGGCGGCGCGGCGACGGCCACGCTCGTCGCGACGGCGGGCGGCGACGTCGAAGCGATGGCGACATCGCATGGCGGCGTGGGCGGCACGGTCGCTGGCGTCGGCTCGACGACGGTAACGGCCACCGGCTCCAGCGGCACATTCACCGCCACGGCCGACACCGGCCTGATGACCGGCCAACTGATCCAAGCGGCCTCGGCCAACACCACCGGCGCCGTGGCGGGCAAGAGCATTGGCGAGGCGCGCGCCGGCATTTCCGGAACCGCGCCCGCTGTCCTGACCACCGACCAGGGCGTCGCCATCCTGACCGGCGCGCCGAGCGCGGGCGGCGCCAACGCCGTCTTCAAGGCCAACAAAGCCATTGCAACGGCGTTCGGCGCCTCGCCAACCATCTTCGCCATCGCCGAACTGGGCGGTGGACACTCCAGCACCGGCGCCTCGGGCCAGACTATGACGAGCATCATCAACGAGACGGTGGACCTGACCAAGCTGGCGACGCGCGGCGACCTGGTCGTGGGATTCTATAACGGCGCCATAACCGGAGCGAGCTTCACCAGCGCGACCTTCGATCTGACCGTCGACGGAACCAGTGTCGTCCATCAGGTGTTCGCCAGCGCCGCCGACGCCAAGACGTTTTTTACCAACCACGCCATCGACCTGGGCTCACTGGCCAGCGGTCAGCCCCTGGGCGCCGACACGCTGACCCTGCGGGCCACCCTCTCGGTCACCAGCCCGTCGGCCGGATCCGGGTTCTTCGGCGATCTGATCATCGGCGATCCGCCCAGCGCGGCCCCGGCCGCGTCACCGCAACGCTTCACCGACGCCATGGCCGGCTTCGGCGCGGCCAACGCGGGGTGGATCGCGAAAACCGATCATGGCGCGCCTCAGGCTTTGATGAGCCTCGTGGGTCCCCACGCCTCGCTTGCCTGAGCGAGGTCACACCTCCAGCCGATCGTCTGGACGCGCCACCAGGGTGTAGAGCACCGGCATCAGGAAGACGCTGATCAACAGGCGCGTGAACAGGCCGCTGACGATGACCAGGGCGAACGGCCTCTGGGAGTCGGCGCCGACGCCGGTGGCCAGGGCCGCCGGCGCCAGGCCTAGCGCGGCCACCAGCGCCGTCATCATGATCGGGCGTAGCCGCAGGATCGCGCCCTCGCGGATCGCCGCGGTTAGGGGCGCGCCGTCGCGGCGAAGCTCGTTGACATAGGAGATGTAGACCACGGCCGTCTGCACCGATACGCCGGCCAGCGCCAGGAACCCGATACCCGAAGACACCGAAAACGGGGTGCCGGTGATCCACAGCGCCACGATACCGCCCACCGGCGCCGACAGCACCACGCCGAGAAGGGTGATGAACGGGAATTTGAAATTGCCGTAGAGCGCGAACAGCAACAGGAAAATCAGCACCAGGGTCAGCGGCAGAATGATTTTCAACTGGTCGCGCGAGGCGGTGTATTCGGTGTAGCTGCCGCCCCAGTCCAGGCGGTAGCCCTGAGGCAGGGCGACCTTGCCGCCCACCTGGCGCATGGCGTCCTCCACCGCGCCGGCCAGATCGCGGCCCTCGACCGAAAACTGGACGCCGATGTAGCGCGAATTATCCTGGCGATAGATGAAGGACGCGCCGTTGGTCACCCGGATGTCGGCGAATTCCTTCAGCGGGATCTGCTGTCCGGCTGGGGTGGCGACCGGGATGTCGCCGATCGCCTCGGGGTTGTCCCGGTAGCGCTGCTCGAGGCGCACGACCAGGTCGAACTGCTTTTCCCGCTGCACCACCTGCGTGGCGACATCGCCGCCGATGGCCGTCTGGATCAGGCCGTTGATGTCGGCGACGTTGAGGCCGTAGCGGGCGATCTTTTCCCGGTCGATGGCGATGGTCAGGCTCGGCTGGCCCAGTTCCCGCACCAGCGTCACGTCGCGTATCCCGCGCACCTTCTCGATCACCGCCTTGATGGCCTTGCCCTTGCTCTGCAATGTATCCAGGTCGGGTCCGAACACCTTGACGGCCAGGGCGCTCTTCAGCCCCGTTTCGGCCTCGTCGACCGCGTCCTCCGCCGGCTGGGTGTAGTTGAAAGTGATCCCGGGAAAGCTTTGCAGTTTCTGGTTGATTGCGGCGGTCAGCGCGGCCTTAGTGTGGTAGGTGCCGGTCCATTGCGAATAGGGTTTGAGGCCGACGTAGAACTCGGCGTTGAAGAAGCCAGTCGGGTTGGCGCCATCGTCGGGCCGGCCCAGCTCCGAAGCGACCATGGTGACCTCGGGAAACGACCGCAGGATCCGCCGGACCCTGGGCGCGATCTTGGCCGATTCATCGAACGAGATCGTGGCGGGCATCGTGGCGCGCACCCACAGCGCCCCTTCATCGAGCTGCGGCATGAACTCGGCGCCGATGGCGGGCACCAGCAGCAGCGAGGCCGCCAGAGCGATGGCCGAGACGGTGGTGGTCCCCCAGCGATGGGCCAGGCAGAAGTCGAGGCCCCGCACATACACCGACTTGATGACTTCGAACGCCGGGCTACGCCGCTCCCGCACGCCCCGGCGCATGAACCAGGCGCACAGCACCGGCAGCAGGATCAAGGTGACGATCAGGGCCCCGATCAGGGCGAAGATCATGGTGTCGGCCATCGGCTTGAACAGCGTCCCCGACGGACCGGACAGGAAGTAGATCGGCAGGAAGCCGACCACGATCACGGCGACGGCGTAGAACAGCGGACGGTCGACCTCCGCCGCGGCGCCCCGGATGATCGCCCTGACGTCGATTGGCGCGCCATCTTTCTGCGCGATCTGGCGGAAAATGTTCTCCACCATCACCACCGCGCAATCCACGAGTATGCCAAAATCCACCGCGCCGATGGAGAGCAGATTGGCCGAGGCGCCCTGAATATTGAGACACGTGAACGCGAACAGCAGCGCCAGGGGGATGGTGGTGGCGACGATCAGTCCGGCCCGGAAATCGTAGAGGAAAAAGATCAGAACCACGACCACCAGCACCATGCCGCGCAGCAGGTTGTCCTCAACGATCCGCGTGGTCAGCGCGATCAGATCGGTTCGGTCGTAAAAGGGGACGATCTTGACGTCCTTGGGCAGGACGCTTTCGTTCAACAGCCTGGTCTTGGCTTCGACAGCTTTCAGAACGGTCTGGGTCTTTTCCCCCGTGCGCAGCAGGATCACACCCTCCACGGCGTCGTCGACCGTCTCATAGCCGAACTCGCCTAGGCGCGGCGCAATGCCGATCGCCGCGCGGCCGACGTCCTTCAGCAGGATGGGGACGCCGTCGTGCACCGCCAGTACGACGTTGCCGATGTCCTCCAGGGTGTTCAGGCGCCCCAGGCCGCGCACATAGTAGAATTGACCGCCCTCCGCGTAGAAGCCGCCGCCGGCGTTGCTGTTGTTGGCCGCAAGGGCGGTCTCCACCTGCGTCGCCGACAGGCCGACCGCCGCCAGTCGGGCCGGGTCGAACAGCGCCTGGTATTGCATCGTGCCGCCGCCAAAACCGGAATCGTCAGCCACGCCGGGCACGGTCTTGTAGGCCGGCTCAACGATCCAATCCTCGATGGTCTTGAGCTCCATCGGCGAACGGTCGGGGCTTTGCAGCACGTAGCGGTAGATCAGGCCCGAGGGCGACGACAGCGGCGACACCGAAGGGGTCACGCCGCTGGGCAGGCTTGGACCCGACAGGCGGTTGAAGACTTCCTGGCGGGCGAAGTATTTGTCCGTGCCATCGTGAAAGGTGAGTATGAAGTCGGACAATCCATAGAGTGAGATCGAGCGGGCGTTGGTCGTGCCCGGAATACCGTTCATGCCGATCTCGACCGGCACGGTGATCAGTCGCTCCACCTCCTCGGCGGTATGACCTGACCATTGGGTGACGACTTCGACCTTAGGCGGCGAAAGGTCGGGATAGGCGTCCACGGCCAGGCGGTTCAGCGACCACGCACCGACCCCGATCAACACGCAGGTCACCAGGATGACGAGGAGAGGCTGGCCGAGGGCGGCGGCCACGATCCGGTTCATCACCGCGGCGCTGCGCGCCGGCCCTTCGGCTGGAGGCGTTGCGTCGCTCACTGGTTCTGCATGAACTGAACGAAGATGCCGCCATCGACCACGACCCTGTCGCCGGCCTGGAGACCGGACAGGATGTTGAACTGGTCGCCGACACGGTCACCGAAGGTGACGGGACGCCGCGCGAAATCGCCGCCAGGCTGGGCAAGATAGACAAATGGCAGATTCTCGTCGTCGCGAAGGATCGCCGAAGCCGGAACCAGCAGGCCGACTGTGGCCTGGCGGGACTGGATCCGCACCCGGACATACATCTGCTTCTTCAGAAAACCGCCGGGATTTTCGACGACCACCCGGGCGCTGACCGCGCGCGTGTCGGGATTGACCAGCACCGAAATGTTGTTGACGGTTCCGGAAAAGCTGTTCGCGCCGATGCCGGTCTCGATCACGGCCGGGTCGCCGACGCTGACCGCGGCCTGGTCGGACGCCGAGATCTGCGCCATCACCCACACCCGCGACAGGTCGGCGACGGTAAAGGCGGGTGTCGTGCCCGCCTGCAAAAGCTGTCCGGGTGTGATCAGTTTTTCCGCCACCGTGCCCGCGATCGGCGCCCGGATGACGCCCTCGACGCGCGAAATCGAACGGCCTTGTTGCAGCGTCTTGGTGGTCGCCGGATCGACATTCAGGGCGACGAGAGCCTGGAGGGCCGCGTCGCGGTCGGCCTCCGCGCCGACGGCGTCGGTTTCCGCTTGCCGCGCCTCGCGCTCCGAGACACCGTTGTGCTGTAAAAGATCCTGGTCCGCGTCGGCCAGTTTGCGATTGGTCCGCGCGATGGCGACCGCCTTGCCATAGGCACCGATAGCGGCGGCGAAGTCGGGTGAATCGACCATCGCCAGCGGCTGGCCCTTGGCGACGTGATCGCCAGCGGCGACCAGCAGCCGCGACACCGGACCCGAGAACGGCGCCAGCACGCTGGTGGCCTGATCATTGTCGAAATCGACTATGCCGGTGGTGTCGATGGTCCCGCGGAATTGGCTGGCCGCGACGGTGTAGAGGCGGATGTGTTGTTGCTGGGCGGCTGTCAACGTCACCTCGCGGGCGGTCGCGGAGCCGCTTGGCGCGCCGGTATCGGCTTTGGGTGAACAGCCGGCGAGCGCCGCCAGGATCACCATCGCCACGACGGGCGCCGATGCGTGGGCCGGCGGCTTAGTTGTCATGTTTATCCCTGGCCATATCCGCGCGACGCCACCACCCCCCGCCCAGCGCCTGGAACAAGGCGGCGGTGTCCGCATAGCGATTGGCCTGTGCCTGGATGAGGTTGATGCGGGTCTGCTGACTGGCCTGCTCGGCGGCCAGCAGCGTCAGATAGCTGGCGTAGCCGTCCCGCGATTGCCGCTCCGACAGGTCCAATGTCACCCGGGCCGCATCCGCCGCCGCCGCCGCCGCCTTCAGACCGTCAGCATCCTGCTGGAGCGCGGTCAGGGTGTCGGCGACGTTCTGAAAGGCGGTCAGCACCGTGCTTCGGTATTGTTCGGCCGCCTGAACATACGCGGCCCGGGCCGCGCGCTGCTGATGCAGCAAGGTTCCGCCATCGAAGATCGGCGCCGTCAGGCTCGCCGCCAGGCCCCAGAAGCCCGTGCCCGATGCGAACACCTGGCCGATGGCCAACGCCGTGCTGCCGGCGTCCGCGGTCAGTTCGATGTTAGGCAGCCGGTTGGCCGTGGCGATACCGATCTGGGCGCTGGCGGCATGCAGATTGGCCTCGGCCAGCAGCACGTCCGGACGCTGCGCCACCAGCGCCGAAGGCAAGCTCAGCGGCAGGTCTTCCGGCAGCTTCAGGCTCGAAAGCTCGAATGTCGCCGTTGGCGACTGGCTTGGAAACCGGCCGGCCAAAACCGCCAGCAGGTCGCGTTGCTGGGCCGATTGCTGGAGCAGCGGCGGCAGCGTGGCGGCAACCTGCGCGAGCTGTGTTTCCTGCGTCGCCACATCGAGCCGGTTCGCATAGCCCTTATACAATTGGTAGCGAAGCGTCTCGACGCTCTTGGTGTTAAGATCGATCAGCTGTCGCGTGGCGTCGATCTGCGCCTCCAGCGCGGCTTCCTGGATCGCCGCGGCCACCACATTGTTGGTCAGCGAAAGGTGCGCCGCGATCATTTCAAATCGCGCGGCCTGTTCCTGCGCCTTCACCAGCTCGGTGTTCCGGCGGTTCAGGCCGAACACGTCGGGGGCGTAGGAAACACTGACCTGGGGCGTGAACAGACTGTATTGAAAAGCGTTCGAGTTCGGTGTCGGGGCCAGCGCCTGCGACTGACTCTGGCGGCTCGCCGAAAAGCCCGCCGTGACATTGGGATAGTAGACGCCCCGCTGGGCCAGCACGTTTTCCCTCGCCACAGCCAAGGCCGCCTGGGCCGCCTTGAGGTCGTGATTGCTGGCCAGCGACTGCTCGATCAAGGCGTTCAGAGGCTGGGAATGGAACAGCGTCCACCAGTCTCCGGCGATGTCCGATCCGTTGACGAAGCGCTGAGCCTCCCCGCCGGTGACGCCGGGGGTGGAGGCGGTGGCCGATAGCGGCTGGACGGTATAGCCGGTGACGTCGGGAGCCGCCGGTTTCCTGAAGTCGGGACCCACGGCGCAGCCCGCGATCAGCACGCAGGCCAGCGCCATCACGCAACCCAAGGCGCCGCCGTTGACGGTCATCCCGGGGTCGGCGCGGTGGTCCTGATCATGGCGTCGCTGTTCCTGTCGTGGACCTACAGCGCGAATAGGCGGTGGGCCTAGGCGCGACCATGCCGAGACTTCCCGATTTCACCGGGAACTTTTCCCGATATGCCGCGAGGCGCTATTTCGTTACATGAAATTGCGGGTGTGCATGTCGCTGAGGCGTTG
>JANYFU010000224.1 GCA_025359665.1 Caulobacteraceae bacterium | reverse complement strand
TGCGTTCGTGGTCGATCTTCCGGAGCTGGGCGGCGCCGACAAGCTGCGGGCGGCGGGGATCGCGGTCTCCACCCTGGTCAGTTTCGAAGGGCACTGAACCGGGTCGAGGGCTGACGCCGTGAAAGCAGACTGGCGCATCTTCAGGCGGATGCAGGACAGCGTCCTGGCCGTGGGCCTGCTGGTCGACGCCGGCTCCATCGTCGACGCCTGGCGGGTGCTGCCAGGCGACTCGGCCTTCAAGGCGCGCCTGACCCTGCTGTTCCCTGGCGCCTATCTCCTCGCCGTTCTGGCAGGGTCCTTGGCCCTGCCGACGGCGCGCAAGGCGCTGAAACGCCACCTGTGGGTCAGCTACCGAACCGGCTTCGGCCAGAGCGTCGTCTCGGTGATCTCCGGCCTCGGCCTGCTAGTCGCCGTGGCTGGCCTGATCGTCTGGCAGGTCCACCATCTGGCGGCTGGCGGCACATCGCCCGGCGGGGCATTCTCCGGCTACGGAGCGGGCCTTGGGTTGCTGCTGGCCCAGGTCATCCTGGTTCGCACCCTTGAGCGAGACCCGGACATGGTCGCCGAAATCGCCGGCGATCCCGAACCCTAGAGCTCCCCCCGCCCCGCGCCGTTAAGGGCGAAGAGGCGCAGGGTGCGCAGGCGGGCCAGGCGGGCGGCGTCCGGGTTGTAGTCGGCGCGGCGGTCGGAGTTGAAGCCGTGACCGGCGTCGTAGAGGTGGATCGGGAGGTCCGGATGGGCGGCGGCAATAGCTTCCACCATGGCCGGCGGGATGGTCGGGTCGGTTCGTCCGAAGTGCAGGATGATCGGGACCTTGGGCGTCTCGGCGATCAGTTCGGGGATGCGGCGACCGTAAAACACCGTTGATGCGGCGAGTCCCGCACACCGGCAGGCCGCCAGCCAGGCCGCCGTGCCGCCCCAGCAATATCCGACCACGAACACCGGCGGGGCCAGCGCGTCGATGGCGGCCTGGAGATCGGCGGCGACCTCGTCCCAGGGGGTTTCCTCGGACAGCGCCCGGCCCCTAGCGACCCCGTCGGCGTCGTAGCCGGCTTCGAAGCCCGGCGCGCGGCGATCGTAGAAGGCCGGAGCAATGGTTTCATAGCCGTCGGCGGCGAAGCCGTCGGCCAAATCACGGATGTGGGCGGTGACGCCGAAGATCTCCTGGACCAAGACCAGCCCCCCGCGTCGCGCATCGACCGGCGCGGCGCGGTAGGCGTTGAACACGAAGCCGTCGAGGGGGCTCGTAAGGCGGATCGTCTCGCCCACCTAGGCGCCGAACAGCTCTAGGGTCCGCGCTCGGGCCAGGTCGGCGCTGGTGGCGTCGTGGCGGGCCGGGTCTTCGTTGTTGAAGCCGTGGCCGGCGTCTTCGTAGATATAGACCGGCACGTCGGGATTGGCGGCCTGGACCGCGGCTTTCACCTCGTCGGCGGGGATGCCGGTGTCGAGCCGGCCCAGGTGTACGATGGTCGGGCACATGGGTTTCAGGGCCGCATTGGCCTTGACCATGCTGCCATAATAGCTGGACGAACCGGACAGCCCTGGCAGCTTGCCCGCCGCTAGCCAGGCCATCGAGCCGCCGTAGCAATAGCCGACGATGTAGACCTTGCCGGCCGGCGCCAGGCGGTCGCGCACCGCGGCGATATCGGCCATGGCCTGATCCAGCGGCGTGCCCATGGCGTGAGCGATGCCGGCCTTCATGCCGTCAGGGTCATGGCCGGCCACGAAGCCCGGTTCGCGGCGGTCATAGAGCGAGGGCGCGATGGCCTCGAAGCCGAGCGAGGCCCAACGATCGACATCGCGGCGCACATGCTCGTCCAGGCCGAAGATCTCCTGGACCACGATCACCCCGCCCTTGCGTCCGCCGGTAGGCGCCGCGTGATACGCGTCGAATTCGAAGCCGTCGTCGGCCGTGCTCTTGATCTTGACGATGTCGCCCATGGCGCGTCTCCCTATGCTTAAGACTCAGACGTTGAAGCGGAAATTCATCACGTCGCCATCGCGCACCACATACTCCTTGCCCTCGGAGCGCAGCTTGCCGGCGTCACGGGCCCCGGCCTCGCCGCCGAGCTTCACATAGTCCTCGAAGGCGATGGTCTCGGCGCGGATGAATCCCTTTTCGAAATCGGTATGGATGACCCCGGCCGCCTGGGGACCTGTGGCGCCGACCGGGATCGTCCAGGCTCGGGCCTCCTTCGGCCCGGCGGTGAAATAGGTGCGCAGGCCGAGCAGCGCATAGGCCTCGCGGATCAGACGGTTGAGACCCGGCTCCTCGAGACCCAGGGTCTCCAGAAACTCCGTCCGTTCCTCGGCGTCGAGCATAGCGATCTCGCTCTCGATCTGGGCGGAGATCACCACCGTCTTGGCGCCGTCGCGCAGAGCGCGCTCAGCCACCTGGGCCGAAAAGGCGTTGCCCTCGCCGGCGGCGGCCTCGTCGACGTTGCAGACATAGAGGGCCGGCTTGGTGGTGAGCAGCTGGAGCATCTTCCAGGCCTTCTCGTCGTCCTCGGGCACCTTGGCGGCGCGAGCCGGGCGCCCGGCGTTCAACTGCTCCAGGGCCAGTTTCACCAGCCGCAGGGTGGAGGCCGATTCCTTGTCGCCGCCCTTGGCGCGTTTCTCCAGTCCGTTGACGCGTTTTTCCAGGCTCTCGAGGTCGGCGATCATCAGTTCGGTGTCGATGATGTCGAGGTCGTCCAGCGGGTCGATGCGGCCCTCGACGTGGGTGATGTCGGTATCGACGAAACAGCGCGCCACCAGGGCGACGGCGTCGCAGTCGCGGATATTGGCCAGGAACTGGTTGCCCAGCCCCTCGCCCTGGGCGGCGCCGCGCACCAGGCCGGCGATATCGACGAAGGTGATGCGGGCGGGGATGATCTCCTTGGACCCCGCCGTC
>JANYFU010000218.1 GCA_025359665.1 Caulobacteraceae bacterium | reverse complement strand
GGACGACGACTATGCGCTGCACAATCCGTCAGCCGCCGCCGGCCAGTATGTGCTGATCTGTGTCACCGATATGGGATCGGGCATGCCGCCGGAGGTGATCGAGCGGGCGTTCGATCCCTTCTACACCACCAAGGGCGTAGGTAAGGGCACGGGTCTCGGCCTCAGTCAGGTGCAGGGCTTCGTCAAACAGAGCGGCGGCCACGTCAAAATCTACTCGGAACCCGGGCACGGGACCTCGGTGAAGATCTACCTGCCACGCTACTTCGGCCAGGCGGCGGAACCCGGACTACGCGATGCGCCGGACGCGGCGCCCCCCCGCTCGGCCAACGCCGAGCGCATCCTGGTGGTCGAGGACGAGCCGTTCGTGCGCAACGTCACGGTCGAATCACTGCGCGAACTTGGCTACGTCGTCGTGCACGCCGGGGATGGCGCGACGGCTCTGGATATCCTCGGGGCGGACATCTCGTTTGACCTGCTGTTCACGGATGTCGTCATGCCGGACATGAACGGTCGGCGTCTCGCCGAAGCGGCGCTGAAACGAATGCCGGACCTGAAGGTTCTCTACACCACCGGCTACACGCGCAACGCGGTCGTGCACAACGGCGTGCTCGACCCCAGCGTCGCGTTCCTGGCCAAACCCTTCACCCTGGACGCCCTGGCGCGCAAGGTTCGGGCCGTTCTCGATGGTGATGGCCAAGCCCGCACTTGAAGGCTTCGGTGTTTTACGGCATAGACGGGCGTTCACGACGGCGGCCGCGCGGCCGCCGATTGCATTTCAAGCCTAGAAGACAACCGCCATGGCCGTCCCTAAACGCAAAGTATCCCCGTCTCGCCGCAACATGCGCCGGGCTCACCATGCCCTCGGGACCAACAGCTTCATCGAAGACAAGGACACCGGCGAGATGCGCCGCCCCCACCATGTCGATCTGAAGACCGGCATGTACAAGGGCCGCCAGATCCTGACCCCCAAGGAAGATTAATTCCGGACCGCGGGCGTCCTCGCCCGCAACGAGCCAAGTCGGATCCCAGTCTTAGTCCGATATGATCGCCTTTATGCGATTAGCCAGATGGTCCAGGGCGAACGGCTTGGTGAGAACATGCGTGCCCGGTTCTAGGATGCCATTTCCGAAAACCGCGTTCTCCGCATATCCGGTGATGAACAATACTTTCAGGTCGGGCTTGGTCAGGCGTCCCGCGTCAGCCATCTGTCGCCCCGTCATGCCGCCAGGCAGTCCGATATCGGAAATCAGGAGATCGATCCGCGCGTCGGATTGCAGCACTTTCAGCCCCTCCGCCCCCGTGCTGGCCTCGATCGCGGTGTAGCCCATCTCCTCGAGAACCTCGTTGACCAGCATCCTCACCGTTGGCTCGTCATCGACACTCAGCACGGTTTCTCCAGCCGCGGCCTTGAGTGTATCCGAGGTAACTAGGGGGGACTGGGCCTCCTTCGCGTCACCGAGGTGTCGTGGCAGATAGAGGCAGACCATGGCTCCATGGCTAAGCTCCGAATAGATTCTTGCCTGTCCATTCGACTGGCGCACGAACCCGTAGATCATCGAAAGGCCAAGACCGGTGCCCGACCCGACGGCCTTGGTGGTGTAAAACGGCTCGAACGCGCGTTGCGCGACCGCGGGCGTCATGCCTTCGCCCGTGTCGCTGATGCCGGTCAGCAGATTGTTGAAGTCGTGGGCAAGTCCGCCGGTCAGTTGCCCGCCCGTTTCCATTTTTTGAGACTGGAACAATTGCTCGCGTGCCTGGTCCAGAAACGCGTGCCGTCTTTGCGGACCCGCCAACCCTCGTCTTCGAAGCGCCCGCTCTGCGCGGCCGTCGCAAGCGCCGCCCGGAGGCGCGATCCTCGTCTGTGAAAAAGCAGGAAAAGTGCCGGCCGATGATTTCTTCAGCCGTATAGCCTTTGAAGCGCTGCGCGCCGCTGTTCCAGTTGGTGATCGTGCCTGACGGATCAAGCATATAGATGCCACAGTGCCGGCGCCGACAAGAAGTCTGTACTGACCATCGTCGGTCGGCTGGGTTTCCAGGGAGGCGTCCTCTAAGTCCGTATCGGTCTGGCTGCAGACATAGCAGCGTTGATGCGCGCAACGCACGCGTTCCCGCCGGCCTTTCCTCCTATCAGTCAGTCGCGATCGGGCGCGCCAAGCGGGAAATACGAGCGATAGGGCCGCGCCTCTTCGACGGCCCGCGCGAACGACGGCCTCGCCAGCAGGCGCGAACGATATTCTCGCAACCGTGGAAAGCCGGGGCCGATCTGGTGAACCCAATCGGCATAGAACAGCGACGGCGCCGCGGCGCAATCGGCCATGGTGAAGCTGTCGCCCGCCGCCCAGGTTCGCC
>JANYFU010000445.1 GCA_025359665.1 Caulobacteraceae bacterium | reverse complement strand
AGCACCCGCCGGAGCGAGCCGACGATCCGATACGTCGGCTTGGCCGAACGCAGCTCCAGGGTGAAGAGACCATCCTGGGGGCCCAGCGCGGCGACGGCGTCGCCATGTCGGAGTGACACACCAACGATCCCCCAATCGCCGCCCGCGGCTTCGATGGCGTCTTCAGTGAACACCGCCTGGTGCGCCCGGTGGAACGCACCGACGCCGATATGAGCGATACCGACGGACAAACGAGCCGGATCATAGGCCGGCCGCCGAACGTCCGCGGCCTGATCAAGGGTTGCCAGGCTGAGACGGGTCAAAGCCGATAGGCTTCCTTCGCTAGGCCACGGGCAAGATCGGCGGCCAGCTCTCCGGCTTCATCCACTTCAAGCCGTCCGCCGGTAACCAGTTCGGCGAGATAGGCGCAGTCCACCCGCCGGGCCAGGTCGTGCCGCGCCGGAATCGAGAAGAACGCCCGAGTGTCGTCATTGAACCCAACGGTATTGTAGAATCCAGCCGTTTCCGTAGTTTGTCGGCGATACCTCATCATTCCCTCTACGGAGTCATGGAACCACCATGGCGGGCCCAAGCGGAGGGCCGGGTAGTGACCGGCTAGCGGCGCCAGTTCCCGGGCATAGGCGCTCTCGTCCAGGGTGAACAGGATCAGGCGTAGGGCGCTGGAATTGCCGAGAGCGTCCAGCAGAGGTTTCAGGGCGTCGACATAGGTCGTGGTCCGGGGAATGTCGGCGCCTTTGTCCCGACCGAAGCGCGCGAACAATGTCTGATTGTGGTTGCGCCAGGAGCCCGGATGCAACTGCATGACCATGCCATCATCGATCGACATCCTGGCCATTTCCGTCAGCATCTGTCCCCTGAAGAGATCGGTTTCGGCGGCGGTCGCCGCGCCGGATCGAACCCGATCGAAAAGGGCCTTGGCGTCGGTCGTGCCGAGATCGGCCGTGCGAGCGCTGGGCGGGCCATGATCGGTGGCTGTCGCGCCGAGGCTTCTGAACGTGGCGCGCCGGGCGGCAAGGGCGCGAAGATAGCCTCGCCAAGTCGCCGTACTCTCGCCCGCGATATCGCCCAGACGCTCCACGTTGATCGCGAAATCCTCGCGGTCGGGGTCGGTGACGTCGTCGGGCCGGAAGGTGGGAATTACGCGGCCCGGCCAGCCACTGGCGGCGATGGCCCGGTGGGAGCCGAGGGGATCAAGCGCACCGTCCGTCGTGGCCAAAACCTCGAGGCCGAACCGTTCGAATAGCGCGCGGGGGCGAAACTCTCGTCGCGTCAGGGCCTCGCCAATCGCATCGAAATAGTGATCCGCCGTTTCGGGCTCCAACCGGACTTTCAAGTCAAAGATCGTCACGAACGTATGGTCCAGCCAGGCGCGCGACGGCGTCCCCCGAAACAGTCGGTAGTGCGCCGCGAACAGCCGCCAGATTTCGCGAGGGGCGGCGGGATCCGGGTCGCCATCTGAGGGAGTGATCCCCAGCGCCTCAAGCGGAACTCCCTGGCTGTATAGCATGCGCAGCAGATAGTGGTCGGGCTGTACCAGCAGGCTGGTGGCGTCGGTGAAGGCGGCATCGGTTGCGAACCAAGCTGGATCAGTGTGCCCGTGCGGACTGATGATCGGCAGATGTTCGACCTCGGCGAACAGCGCTCGCGCCAGGCCCCGCGCACGATCATCCAATGGAAAGAAACGGTCGGGATCGAGATGCAACGGCCTGTTCATGGGATAGGACGTCGGGCTCCCTCGCGGTCCGGCTAGGTTTGCAATCGGTGTCGCCGGGCGTCAACAGTAAGGCTTCTTTCCATGAGGCGCGGAGATCGCCGGATGCGTCGCGCCACGCTGGATCAACCGCCCCTGTTTCGCCTCGAAGGCCTGGATGGCCCGCGCCTGACCCTACTCAGCGACACCGAGGCGGTGGCCTATGTTTTCGTGCTGGAAGACGACATCGTCCGGTTGCTGGTGCTGTCAGACGGGGCGCCGCGCCATCCTCGAACCTGGACCGTCGCGCCGGGAGCCGACGATGTGGCGGATGAGGGCCGTGACCGATTCGATGTGACCGGGTTTGGCAATCCGGATTTTGAGCTGGATCAGAGCGAGCCAGGGCGCCTGGTGGTGCAAACGGCGCGTATTCGGCTGTCGATCCAGTTGCGCAATCTGGCCTGCCGTTGGGAGGTAATGACCGCCAACGGATGGGCGCTCGCGGCCAGCGATCGGCCGACCCAGGCCTATAATTTCGGTTGGTGGGAAGGTGGGCCGCGTCACTATCTGGCCCGGTCCCCGGGGGAACAGTATTTCGGTCTGGGCGAGCGCTCGGGACCGATGGACCGAGCCGGCCGGCGTCTGCGCCTCGGCGCGCTGGACGCCATGGGCTACGACGCCCGCACCTCCGATCCACTCTACAAACACATCCCGTTCCATATCACCCGTCGGCCTGACAACGGGGTGATGTTCGGGTTGTTTTATGACACCCTGTCGGATGGAGTGTTTGATTTCGGCCATGAGCATAGCAACTACCACGGGCCCTACCGCTACTTCGCCGCTGACCATGGCGACCTGGATATCTACGTCCTGGCCGGGCCGGCCCTTCCCGACGTGGTCCGCCGCTTCACCTGGCTGACGGGCCGACCGGCGGCGACTCCGGACTGGGCTCTGGGCTACTCCGGCTCGGCGATGAGCTATACCGACGCACCGGACGCTACCGCCCAACTGGATGGCTTTCTGGAAAAGCTTACCCTTTACGAGATCCCGTGCTCGTCCTTTCACCTGTCGTCTGGCTACACCTCGATCGGCGCGCGGCGCTATGTGTTCCACTGGAACCGCGAAAAGTTTCCCGATCCAGCGGCTCTGATCGCGCGCTTCGCCGCCGCTGGGGTCAGACTGCTGGCCAACATCAAGCCGGCGCTGCTGATTGATCATCCCGAATTCACGACCGTCGCGGAGGCCGGATATCTGATCGCCGATGCGGACGGTGCGCCAGTGCTGGAACAGTTCTGGGACGCCCTAGGCGCCTATGTCGACTTTACCAATCCAGGCGCGGCGGCCTGGTGGCGAGATCGGGTGAAAACCAGGCTGCTCGAGTTCGGTATCGCCGCCACCTGGAACGACAATAACGAATACGAAATCACCAACCCTCGCGCCGTCGCTCACGGTTTCGGCCGGCCGTTCGCGGCCATCGAGATGAAGCCGCTCCAGACCCTGTTGATGCTACGCGCCTCGCGCCGGGTGCAACTGGAACACCGGCCGCAGGCGCCGCCGTTCCTGATTTCCCGGGCCGGGTTCGCGGGCATGCAGCGTTATGCGCAGACCTGGTCGGGCGACAATTTCACCTCGTGGGACAGCCTGAAGTGGAACATCCGCATGGGCCTGGGCCTGGCCCTATCGGGTGTGTCCAACACCGGCCACGACATCGGTGGCTTCGCCGGACCCCGGCCGGATCCCGAGCTATTTGTTCGCTGGGTGGGGCTGGGCGTGTTTCTGCCCAGGTTTTCGATCCACTCGTGGAACGACGACAGCACGGTCAATGAGCCGTGGATGCATCCGGAGGTTCTGGATGAGGTCCGGGCGCTGATGCGCCTTCGGGTCACTTTGACGCCTTATCTGGCGTCGCTGCTGCGCCGCTATCGCGACGATTTCGAGCCGGTGATGCGGCCCACGTTCCACGACTTTCCCGATGACGCCCAAGCGTGGGAGGATACCGACGATTTCATGTTGGGCGACGCGCTGTTGGTCTGTCCTGTGACCGAGCCGGGCGCGGTCAACCGTGAAATACGCCTCCCCACCGGCGCAAGGTGGCGCGACGCCTGGAGCAGCGAGGTTTTCGAGGGTGGCCTTAAGATTCAACGTCCCGCATCGTATGCCCAGCCACCTTACTTCATCCGCCTCGATCCGCCCGGCGGTTCAGTGATTTTCGGCTAACCGCCAAGCAGACCCGCTCTGGCCGACCAGGTCATCAGGCAAATTCATCGAGTTTGACCAGGCGTTTCTCACGTAAGCTCAACTCGGCGGCCGCGCCGATAGCGACCGCGCGCAGGCCGTCGTCGGCGGTCACCAGAACGGGGCCTCGGCCGCTAACCGCGTCGATGAACGCGCTTAGCTGGTAGTAGGTCGAACCGTGGTGGCTACCCGCCGCCAGAGCCGCCGGGTCCACGGCTACGCGTGTGCGCGTGACGGTCTTGGACTGGCCGAGCGGGACCCTCGGCGAGAAGACCAGTTCGCCCGACGGGATGGTCACCTTCAATTTGGCCCTATCACCCACGGCGGCCACGGATTCCTGTTGTTCCTCGCCTTCGGCGAACATGCACAGGTCCAGCATGGCGCGGACCCCGCCTTCGAAGTCCACCACAGTATAGCTGTTGTCGATGATGTCGGGCCGTTGGTCGCCGTAGCGCTCATCCAGGTGATTGACGTCCATGGCCCCCGAGCAGAACACGCTGATCGCCTCACGGCCGACGATCAGGCGCATCAGATCGAAGAAATGGCAGCACTTTTCCACCATCGTGCCGCCGGTGTTGCGGCTGAACCGGTTCCAGTCGCCTACTTTCACCAGGAACGGGAACCGATGTTCGCGAATCGACAGCATGGCGAGTCGGCCCAGCTCGCCGGCCTGAATCCGGCCGATGAACTGGGCGACTGGCGGCATGAAACGATATTCCATGCCGGTCCAGAACACGGCTGAACGGGCGGTGGCGGTCTTGGCGGCCCAGCGCGCGTCCGCGACGGTGGTGCAGAGCGGCTTCTCGCACAGAATGGCGATGTCGGTGTCCATCAGGGTTTCGAGAATCGCCCGGTGGGTGAAATTGGGAGAAACGATCATCACCGCGTCGAGCCGCTCACCCGCAAGCATGGCTTCCACGGTCGGATAGCCTTTCGCCGCGATCGCGGCGGGGCCTAGCGCGGCCATCGACGCCTGGATGGAGGTCGCCACCGGGTCGGCCAGGGCGACGACCTGGGCCTCGGGAAACAGTTTGAGATTGCGAATGTGCTCGCGACCCATCATTCCCGCGCCGACAATGCCAAACCGAAGCCTGTCCACCATGACCCGCGATTCTCCTCCTCCCGTCCTGTCCCCACGCCGCCTACCGGGCGACTCCCGACTGCCGGGTTTACACCTGCCATGAGCCCGCGCCCTTGCGAAGTCTCCTGGTTCAGCGCCCTTTGCGATGACGACTACGAATTTCTGGGCGTGCCGGACCCGGCCCTGGCCTCGAGCTTCGAGCACTGCCGCAACATTGCTCTGGCCGCCGAGAAGGGTGGGTTCGACAATCTGCTGCTGCCTTCCGGCTATGCGTTGGGCATCGATACCTTAGCCTTTGGCTCGGCCATCGCGCCGATGTTGAAGCGCATGCGGCTGCTGGCGGCCACGCGTTGCGGAGAGATGTGGCCGCCGCAGCTGGCCCGGCAGATCGCCACCCTGGACCGGTTATTGGATGGGCGGCTGACCATCAACATCATCTCCAGCGACCTGCCCGGCGAGACCATGGCCAGCGCGCCGCGCTATGCCCGCACCGTCGAGGTGATGGCGATCCTGCGCGCGCTGCTGAACGGCGAGACGCTCAACCACGATGGCGAGTTTTATAAACTCAATCTCGCGCCGCCACGGATCTCCACGGTGTCCGGCCGCTGCCCACAGCTGTATTTTGGGGGGCTGTCGGGGGACGCCCGGGAGGCCGCGGCTCAGGAAGCCGACGTCTATCTGATGTGGCCCGACCGGATGGAGGTGGTGGCCGAGATCATCGCCGACATGACCGCCCGCGCCGCGCGTTACGGCCGAAGCCTGCGGTTCGGCTATCGCGTGCATGTGGTGGTGCGCGAGACCGAAGCCCTGGCCCGCGAAGCGGCCGACCGGCTGCTGTCTCGCCTGGACGACGCCGAGGGCGCGGCGATCCGCAACCGTTCGCTCGACAGCGGATCGGTGGGCGTGCGCCGCCAGGCCGAACTGCGTCAGGCCGCGTCGGGCGATGGATTCGTCGAAGACAACCTGTGGACCGGCATCGGCCGGGCCCGCTCGGGGTGTGGCGCGGCGATCGTCGGCGATCCCGATCAGGTTCTGGCCAAGCTGAACGCCTATCGCGCCCTGGGGATGGAGGCGTTCATCCTCTCCGGCTATCCGCACGCCGCCGAGGCCGATCTGTTCGCGCGGTATGTCCTGCCGCATCTGGAGCACGGTCCTCTGGTCTAGGCTCCGGCCAACAGGGTTCAAATTCGGCGCGAAAGGGTTCATGCACCCGGCCCATGCAGGTTTCCGATTTCGATTTTGAACTCCCGCCATCGCTGATCGCGCTACGGCCCGCCGAGCCGCGCGATTCGGCTCGTCTTTTGCTGGTTGACCCCACCGCCGGCCTCGGTGACCACCGGTTCAGTGATCTTCC
>JANYFU010000185.1 GCA_025359665.1 Caulobacteraceae bacterium | reverse complement strand
TGTCGAACACGCCCGCCGCGATATCGAGGTCGTGGCGATCAACGATCTGGGCTCGGTCGAGACCAATGCTCACCTGCTGCGCTATGACTCGGTTCACGGTCGGTTCCCGGGCGTGGTCACCGTCGACGGCGACAGCCTGGACGTCGGCCTGGGCAAGATCAAGGTCACCGCGATCCGCGATCCGGGCCAGCTGCCGCACAAGGACCTGGGCGTGGACATCGCCCTGGAATGTACCGGCCTCTTCACCACCAGGGACAAAGCGGCGGCCCATTTGGCCGCCGGGGCCCGCAAGGTGCTGGTCTCGGCGCCATGCGACAACGCCGACAAGACCATCGTGTTCGGCGTCAACGCCGACACTCTGACGGCCGCTGATCTGATCGTCTCCAACGGCTCGTGCACCACCAACTGCCTGGCTCCGGTGGCCAAGGTTCTGCTCGACCTGTGCGGTATCGAGCGTGGCTACATGACCACCATCCACTCGTACACCGGCGACCAGCCGACCCTGGACACCTTGCACAAGGACCTCTATCGCGCCCGCGCCGCGGCGATGTCGATGATCCCCACCAGCACCGGCGCCGCCAAGGCGCTGGGCCTGGTGCTGCCGCAACTGGCCGGCAAGCTTGACGGCTCCTCGATCCGCGTGCCGACGCCGAATGTGTCGGTGGTCGACCTGAATATCGTACCCGGCCGCCCGGTCACCGTGGCCGAAATCAATGAGGCGATGTCCAGGGCCGCCGCCGACGGCCCTCTGAAGGACGTGCTGGCGGTGATCACCGACCCGCTGGTGTCGATGGACCTGAACCACATCGCCGCCTCCGCCACCGTGGCCCTGCCCCAGACCCAGGTCGTGGACGGAACCCTGGCCCGGGTGCTGGCCTGGTATGACAATGAGTGGGGCTTCTCCACGCGGATGGCGGACACCGCCCTGGCCATGGCCAAGCTGGCATAGCGCCGGACATGCCGTTTCGGAACCTCGACCAAGCCGACCTGGCCGGCAAGCGCGCGCTGGTGCGCGTCGATTTCAACGTGCCTATGGCCGACGGCGCGGTGTCCGACGACACCCGCCTGCGCGCCGCCATGCCGACCATCGCCAAGCTGCGCGCCGGCGGGGCCAAGGTGATCCTGCTAGCCCATTTCGACCGGCCCAAGGGCGTGGTGGTTCCGTCGATGAGCCTGGCGCCGGTGGCGGGACCGCTGGCCAAGGTCCTGGGCGTTGCCGTCACCTTCGTCGATGACTGCATCGGCCCACCCGTGGCCGCCGCCGTGGCCGCGATGGCGCCAGGGGGTGTGCTCCTGCTGGAAAACCTGCGCTTCCATAAGGGCGAGGAAAAAAATGACGCGACCTTCGCCGCCGCCCTGGCCGCCAACGGCGATCTGTTCGTCAACGACGCCTTCTCCGCCGCCCATCGCGCCCACGCCTCGACCGCAGCCATCGCCCACATCCTGCCGGCCTATGCGGGCGAGGCGATGCGCCGAGAGCTCGACGCGCTGGAGGCCGCGCTCGGCAGCCCAAAACGCCCGGTGCTGGGCATCGTCGGCGGCTCCAAGGTCTCCACCAAACTCGATTTGCTGAATAACCTGGTCGCCAAGCTCGATTATCTGGCCATCGGCGGCGGCATGGCCAATACCTTCCTGTTTGCCCAGGGCCACGACATCGCCGCCAGTTTCGCCGAAAAGGATTTGGCCCCGACCGCGCGCGAGATCATGGCGGAAGCCAAGGCCAAGGGCTGTGAACTGCTGCTGCCGATCGACGTGGTGGTCGCGGAAAAGATGGAACCCGGCATTCCCTCCCGGACCTGCGACCTCGACCAGCTGACACCCGCCGACCGCATCCTCGACGCCGGCCCGAGGTCGGCGGCGCGGTTGATGGCGGCCATGGACACGGCAAAAACCCTGATCTGGAACGGACCGCTGGGCGTCTTCGAAATCCCGCCCTTCGACGCGGCCACCACCGCGGCGGCGCGCCACGCAGCCGCCCTGGCCAAGGCCGGAAGCCTGATCGCGGTGGCAGGGGGCGGAGACACCGTCGCGGCACTACACCACGCCGGCGTGGCGGACGATTTCACCTTCGTCTCCACCGCCGGTGGTGCGTTCCTGGAATGGATGGAGGGCAAGAGCTTGCCCTGCGTGGCGGCCTTGCAAGTCTAGGGCCTCGGACTAAGGTCGCGCCGCATTGCAGAACTGAAGGATTTCAACATGGCGCGCATAACGCTCCGACAATTGCTCGATCACGCCGCCGACCATGGCTACGGCGTTCCGGCGTTCAATATCAATAACATGGAACAAGGCCTGGCGATCATGGAGGCCGCCCAGGCGACCAATTCGCCGGTGATCATCCAGGCCAGTCGGGGCGCGCGCAGCTATGCCAACGACATTGTCCTGGCCAAGCTGATCGACGCCCTGGTCGACCTCCATCCGACCATTCCGGTATGCATGCATCAGGACCACGGCAACAACGAAGCCACCTGCGCCACGGCCATCCAGTACGGCTTTACCAGCGTGATGATGGACGGCAGCCTGAAGGCCGACGCCAAGACCCCGGCCGACTATGACTACAATGTCGGCGTGACCCGGCGGGTGGTCGATATGGCTCATTGGGTCGGCGCCTCGGTTGAGGGCGAGCTGGGCGTGCTGGGCAGCCTGGAAACCGGCATGGGCGAAAAGGAAGACGGCCACGGTTTCGAGGGCAAGCTGTCGCATGACGAACTGCTGACCGACCCGGGCCAAGCGGTGGATTTCGTGCGCGCCACCGAAGTCGACGCCCTGGCCATCGCCATGGGAACCAGCCACGGGGCCTATAAGTTCACCCGCCGTCCGGATGGCGACGTGCTGGCCATGGGGGTGATCGAGGAGATCCACCGCCGCCTGCCCAACACCCATCTGGTGATGCACGGCTCATCGTCGGTGCCGCAGGACCTTCAGGATATCATCAACCAATACGGCGGCGAAATGCCCCAGACCTGGGGTGTGCCGGTTGAGGAGATCCAGCGCGGCATCCGCCACGGCGTGCGCAAGATCAACATCGACACCGACTGCCGGATGGCCATGACCGGCGCGATCCGTAAGGTCCTGACCGAAACCCCTACCGAGTTCGACCCCCGTAAATACCTGAAGCCCGCCATGGAGGCGATGCGCAAAGTCTGCGTCCAGCGTTTCGAGGAATTCGGCGCGTCGGGGCATGGCGACCGGATCACGCCGTTGCCGCTGAACGTGATGGCCAAGCGCTACGCGGGCGGGGAGCTGTCGCCGAAGTTCGGCGGGTGAGGCCCCAGGAACGCCAAAATCAGATCGAGAGCTGAACCCGGGTCGCCAGCCAGATGACATGGCGGGCGCCGCCACCCCGGCCGTTGGCCCGCACGCGGAGCTCTTCCACCGCGTAGCCCGCCGCGCCAAGCCGTTTGGCGAACGCCGGGTTTGGCCCCACCGACCACACGGCGAGGACGCCATCGGGCTTGAGCGCGGCGTGAGCCTGGCGCAGGCCATAGGCGTCATAGAGATCGTCGTTCGATCCGCGCGTCAGCCCCTCGGGCCCATTGTCGACATCCAGCAGAATTGCATCAAAGCGGGCCGGCGCGCCGCCGATCACGGCGCCGACGTCGCCCTCGAAGATCGTCACGCGCGGGTCGGTGAGACTGGTCCCGTGAAGGGCCGCCATCGGGCCACGCGCCCAGGCCACCACCTCCGGGACCAGTTCAGCCACGGTGATCACCGCATCCGCGCCCAACGCCGCCAGCGCGGCGCGCAGGGTGAAGCCCATGCCCAGGCCCCCTATCAGTATCTTGGGCGCGGGCCGCCCTCCTAGCCGGGCGCAGGTTTGCGCCGCGAGGGCTTCTTCGGACCCACTCAGGCGGCTGTTCATCAGCTCGATCGAACCGGCCATGATCGAGAATTCTGAACCCCGCCGCATCAGGCGCAATTCGCCACCCCCATCCGGGACGGTCGCGGCGCCCAGTTGAACCCAGGGAATCATGGTGGTCGATCGGGCTCCCGGCCGCGCGACGGTGTCGATCCGTACCCGGCGTCTACAGCAAAAACCGCGCGCGGCCACGTATGGTCGGCCGGGGGCGCCGGCTCGGAGGATGACCGTTAGGGCCATTGGCTATAATGTGGGAGCGGTCAGATCCACGGAGGCCATGAGCCATGTGTCGCAACATCAAGACCCTGCACAATTTCGAACCACCGGCGATGGATGACGAGATTCGGGCTTCGGCGCTGCAGTTCGTCCGCAAGCTGAGCGGTTTCAGTCACCCCTCGAAGGCCAATCAAGCCGCGTTCGAACAGGCGGTCGAACAGGTCACCGCTTCGGCGCGCGAACTTCTAGCCTCCCTGGTGACGACTGCCCCGCCACGCGACCGAAGCACCGAAGCCGCAAAGGCCCGGGCAAGGTCGGCGACACGCTTCAGCGACGCGCGGCCTTGATTTGACGTGACATCACGGGGTTTCGATCTGGCGGTGGTCGGGGCCGGCATCGTCGGCCTGGCCCACGCCTGGGCCGCCGCGCGGCTGGGCAAGCGAGTGGTGGTGATCGAGCGGGACGCGCGGGCCAATGGCGCCTCGATCCGCAATTTCGGATTCGTCACCGTCACCGGGCAGCAGCAGGGCCAGGTTTGGAATCGCGCGCGCCGGTCACGGGACCTGTGGGTCGCGGCGGCCGGATCGGCGGGTATCCCTATCGAGCAGCGCGGCTTGACACTTACAGTGCGCACCCCGGAAGCCCAGGCGGTGATCGAGGCCTTTCTGGCCACGCCGATGGGCGAGGGCTGCGAATGGCTCAGCGCGGGCAAGCTCAAACAGCGGTTTCCAACACCTACCCCGCCATCGACACGTGGGGCTCTATTCAGTCCGCATGAAGTCCGGGTCGAGTCCCGCACCGCCCTGCCCGCCCTGAAAACCTGGCTGGAGAATCGGCTCGGCGTGGTTTTCATGACTTCGACCGCGGTCCTGGAGGTCTCGCCACCGACCATCCGGACATCGCGGGGCGTGGTTGAAGCGGCCGCGGCCGTGGTCTGCCCGGGCGATGATCTGGTGTCCCTGTTCCCTGACGAGATCGCGGCCCAGAGCGTGACGCGGTGCCGTTTGAGCATGCTGCGGCTGGCCGATCCCGGGTTTCGGCTGCCCTCGGCGATGATGTCCGATCTGGGGCTTGTCCGCTACCTGGGCTATGCCGAGCTGCCGGAAGTCGCCACCCTGCGCCGTGTGCTGGAGGCGACCCACGCCGATTGCCTGCTCCACGGGGTGCATCTGATCGTCACCCAGAGCGCCGACGGCTCGCTGGTGGTGGGCGACAGCCACCACTATGGCGACACCCCCGCCCCCTTCGCGCCACAGGTCGCGGAGGACTTGATTCTTCAGGAATTCCGGGCCGCGACCGGGCTCGCGCCGCCGCCGGTGACCGAGCGCTGGACCGGAACCTATTCCAGCGCCGCCGGGCCGATGTTCGCGGTAACGCCGACGCCGAACGTTCGCCTAGTGATGGTCACCAGCGGCGCCGGAGCCTCCACCGCCTTCGCCATCGCCGAGGATGTGATCGGCGACCTCTACCAAACCTTCCTCGGAGACATTGGCCTATGACGAGCCCGATCGTGGCGGTGGTGTTCGACTGGGCCGGGACCATGGTGGACTTCGGCTGCATGGCGCCCGTGGCGTCGCTGCGCACGGCCTTCACCGGCGCGGGGGTGGCGATCACCGACGCGGAGGCGCGGCGGGACATGGGCGTCGCCAAGCGCGATCATATCAGCGCCATCCTGGCCATGGACCGGGTCATGGCGGCCTGGGTCGCCACGCATGGCGCGGCCTCGACCGAGGCGGACGGAGACCGTCTACATGACGCGGTGGAGCCGCTGATGCGGGCGGCGGCGGGCGCCCATTCGGCCCTGATCCCCGGGGCGGCGGCGCTGGTGGCGCGGTTGCGGGCCGGCGGGGTGAAGATCGGGTCATGCACCGGCTACACCCGCACCATGATGGCCGACATCCTGCCGCTGGCCGCCGCGCAGGGCTATGCGCCCGACGTCGTGGTCTGCGCGAACGAGTCCGCCGCGGGACGCCCCTCGCCGCTGATGCTGTGGAAAGTTCTCACCGAGCTGAAGGCCTGGCCCGTCCGGGCCTGCGTGAAGGTGGACGATGCTCCGGTGGGCGTGGCGGAGGGCGTGGCGGCGGGGACCTGGAGCGTAGGTCTTTCCGGCTCCGGCAACGGCGTGGGACTTTCCCTCGCCGACTACCAGGCGCTGCCCGCGCCAGACCGGGCCACGCGGATTGGCGAGGCCGCGGCGGCCCTCAAGGCGGCGGGAGCGGACTATGTGATCGAAACCGTGGCCGACCTTCCAGGCGTGCTGGACCGGATCGTGGCCCGCATCGCCGCCGGAGAGCGTCCGGGCGGTTGACGCGTCAGGGGCGCCGGTAGATCGCGCCGCCCTTCATGACGAAGTTCACGCGCGTGGCGGCGTCGATGTCGGAGGTGGGATCGCCCGGCATGGCCACCAGATCGGCCAAGTAGCCGTCCTGGACGCGGCCCAGATCCTTGGCGTGGCCGAGGATCTGGGCGTCGGTGGCGGTGGCCGCCGTCAGGGCCTGGACCGGGGTCATGCCATCCTTGACCATCCACGCCAGTTCCCGGGCGTTGGTTCCGTGGGCGAAAACCCCGACGTCGCTGCCGAGGCCGATGGTGACACCGCTTTTCAGGGCCAGACGGAAGGCCGTTTCGGCCGCCGCCATGGCCGGCGTCGGGGGCGATTTGCCGGGAACATAGTGCTGGAAATATTCGCTCGTGGCGGCCGGCGCGGCGAGTGTGGGCAGGTAGGCGGTTCCGCGCGCCGCCATCATCTGGAAGATCTCGGCCGTACCGCCGTAGCCGTGTTCGATACTGTCGACGCCGGCCATCACCGCGCGGCGCATGCCTTCCGTCGTCGCGGTATGCACCGCCACCGGACGGCCCAGGCCATGAGCGGTATCCACGGCCGCCTTGATTTCCTCGAAAGTCAGGGTCGGCGCGGCTGCTCCGCCCGGGCCAACGCGATAATCGGCGTAGAGCTTGATCCAGTCGGCGCCGCGCGCGGCCTGCTGGCGCACCGCCTTGACTATGGCATCCACCCCACTGACCTCTTGGGCGCCCTGGGGCAGATCGGTGTCGCCGCGATAGTCGCGCACGGCGGGTCCATAGGCCCCCTCGGCCACGATCGCCCGGGTGGCTACGTAGAGGCGTGGCCCCGCAATGATCCCCTCCTCGATCGCCCGCTTGATGGAGACGTCGGCGTCGCCCGCGCCCTCGGTTCCCAGGTCACGCAGCGTGGTGAAGCCGGCCATCAGAGTCGCCCTGGCCTGGGCGCCGGCGCGCAGCACGCGGTAGGCGGTCGGCTCCTTCAACACCTGATCGTCCCAGAGGGTCTCGTTGTAAGGGTGCAGCAGCAAGTGGGAGTGGATATCCATCAGGCCCGGAACGAGAGTCTCGCCGGGCAGGTCGATGACCGTCGCGCCGGCCGGCGCCGTCACGGTTTCAGCGGGACCGACCGCGACAATCCGATCTCCGTCGACAAGAACCACCCAACCGGAGTGAACCTGTTGATCGGCCGTCCATACGCGCGCGGGACGCAGCAAGGTGGCCGGCGTCGGTTCGGCGCGGGAAGCCGGAGCGAGGATCAGCAAGGCGGCGAAAGCGAGGACGGTTTTCAAGGCGGTGGGCTCCCGTGCGGCCCTGGACAGTTTTGCTTGCCGGGCCATGATCCGGATCGATAGGAACGATAGCGCAGCATGGGAAGCCAAACCTTGGACACCACCGTCACGACCTTCGCCACCCGCTCGGGCCTCAAACTGACCGCCGACGTGGCGGGCGCGGGCGAACTCGGGGCGGTGATGCTGGCGCACGGCGGCGGACAGACACGCCACTCCTGGGCGTCCACGGCCCAGCGTCTGGCTGAACGGGGCTGGAAGACCGTGTCCCTCGACCTGCGCGGCCACGGCGACAGCGAGTGGGATCCGGATGGCGACTACGGCTCCGATCGCTACGCCGAGGACCTGATCGATGTGGCCGCCACCCTGCCCGGCAAGCCGGCGCTGATCGGCGCTTCGCTGGGCGGCATCGCGGGGATGGTGGCGGAGGCGATCGTGGCGCCCGGCACCTTCTCGTCCTTGACCCTGGTGGACATCATTCCCCGCAGCGATCCGGCTGGGGTCGAGAAGATCATGGGTTTCATGGGCTCCCACCTGGAACAGGGGTTCCACAGCCTGGAAGCGGCGGCCGAGTCGATCGCGGCCTATCTGCCGCACCGTCCCAAGCCGAAGGATCTCTCCGGCCTGCGCAAGAACCTGCGGGAGGGCGCCGACGGCAGGTTTCGCTGGCACTGGGACCCGAAGTTCGTCAGTGGCGTGCGCCGCGACCAACCCTCAAACCGTGGCGAGGATCTGGAGGTGCGTTGCCGCGAGATCGCCATTCCGGTCCATCTGATCCGAGGCCGGATGAGCGAACTGGTGTCGCTGGAAGCGGCCCAGGCCTTTGTCGCCACCCTGAAAGACGGTGTCTTTACCGACGTCGCCGAGGCCGGACATATGGTCGCCGGAGACCGAAACGACATATTTCTGGAAGCGGTCCTGGCTTTTCTGGAAAGCCAGCCCGCCAGCGCAACGACGGTCTCGCACCTATCCTCCATCCGTGCTTAGTCCCGATGAAATCAAGGAATCCTTCATGAGCCAGCTCCCCGCCAGCGCCCCGGACAATGCCGGCGCCGCCTTCGCCCATATCAACGCCGTGGTCTCGCCCACCATCGACGACTTGAAGCTGATGGTGTTCCTGGAAGCCTCGGGACTGACCGCCTATGAAGAGCTGGCGAACTCGGCGCCGAACGCGGCGATCGGTGAGTTGCTCCGCGCCAATGGCCGCGAAGAAATGGCTCACGCCCACCGGGTCTCCAAGGTGATCAAACGACTGACTGGCGAAGACTTTCCACCGCCCACCGCCGAACACAACCGCTACGCCAAACCGTCGGGCCGCGGCGTCGATCGACAGATGCTGGAATATCTGGTCAGCGCCGAGACCAGCGGCAACGACCTCTATGGGACCTGGGCCGACAACACCGCCGATCCCGAAGCGGCCGCCCTGCTGCGTCAGAACGGCAAGGAAGAAATTCGCCACGCCGAACGCGCCGCCCAGGCCATTACCCTTCTGGACGCCTAGATCAGGCTTCAGAATTCCAAACAGATCTTGCCGAAGTGCTTTTGTGAGATCTGGTGGGCGAAGGCGGCCGCGATCCGGTCCAGCGGATAGGTCGAATCGATCACCGGCTTCAGGCCGGCGACCTCGATGGCGGCGATCATGTCTTCCTGATCCTGGATCGAGCCCACGGTGACGCCCTTGATGGTGACGTTCTTGGACATCGCCAAGGCTGTGGGAATCTCGCCCGAGACGCCGGTCAACACGCCGATTAGGGAAATGTGCCCACCGATGCGGCACGCCCGGATCGATTGCCCCATGGTGCCGGGGCCGCCGATTTCCACCACCGCGTGAACGCCGCCGGTCAACGCCGCGGCCTCTTCGCCCCAATCGGGCTCATCCTTGTAGTTGATCAGATAGTCAGCTCCGAGCTCCTTCAGCCGGGCGAGCTTTCCAGCCGACGAGGAGGTAGCGACCACCGTCGCGCCCATGGCCTTGGCCAGCTGGACCGCGAAGATCGAAACGCCGCCGGTACCCTGGGTCAGAACGATGTCGCCCGGCTTGATCCGCGCCTCGACCACCAAGGCGCGCCAAGCGGTCAGGGCGGCGCAAGGCAGGGTGGCGGCCTCGGTCATCGACCAGCCGGTCGGGATACGCGTGAAGGCGGTGGCGGGCATGACCACATATTCGGCCGCGAAGCCATCGGCATGGTCGCCTGGAACACCGATCAATCGCGGCAGTGTCGGGCCGCCGGCCGACCAGTTGGGGAAGAAGGTCGACAGCACAGGGTCGCCGACCTTCCAGCTCTTCACGCCGGACCCCACGGCGGTCACCTCGCCGGCGCCATCGGACATCGGAATGCGCCCATCGGGAACCGGGATCATGCCGGCGGCTACCGCGAAATCATGGAAATTCAGCGAGCTGGCGCGGACGCGAACCTGCACTTCGCCCGGGCCAGGGGTCGGTGTCTCGCGTTCCTCGATAGCGATCTTGTCCAGCCCACCCGGAGCCTTGACGGCGGCAACCTTCATGACGTTTTCCCTCTGACCCGAGGTTTCTGGGTAGCTACTCCCATCAGCCCCGGCAAGCTTTCGCGCGACCCCGAAGCCATGCCCGGCGTTTCCCAATGCGTCCGCCAGTGGTATCGCCGCTGTCCGTGATCGCTTCAGACGGGAGAGCCCCATGACCGCCGACGACAGCCTTAGCGCCGAGGATCTGTCTTTTCAGGCCGAGGTTCGCGCCTTTCTTGACGAAAAATTCGACCCCGAATTGCGCGCCCAGACCGAACGCCAGGCCGGGGTGTTCGCCGAGGATACCGTGGCCCGCCGCTGGCACCGCGCGCTGCACGAACGGGGCTGGGCCGCGCCGGCCTGGCCGGCGGAGTATGGCGGCTCGGGCTGGACCGCGACCCAGCGCCAGATCTTCGCGATTGAATGCGCCAGGGTGGGCACGCCGGCCCTGCCATCCATGGGCATCACCCTTTGCGGCCCGGTGATCATGAAATACGGCACTGACGAGCAGAAGGCCTATTTCCTGCCACGGATGCTCTCGGGCGAGCACGTCTGGGCCCAAGGCTACTCGGAGCCCCAGTCCGGGTCCGATCTGGCCTCGCTCCAGACCCGGGCCGTGCGCGACGGCGACGACTATGTGGTCAACGGCTCGAAGATCTGGACCACCAACGCCCACAACGCCGACTGGATATTCATGCTCGTGCGCACCGCGGCCGAGGGCAAGCCGCAGGCCGGCATCAGCTTCCTGGTCTCGCCGATGAACGCGCCTGGGATCACCGTCCGACCGATCCTGTCGACCTCGGGTGAGCACGAGCTGAACCAGCTGTTCTTCGACAATCTGCGCATACCGGTGGCCAACCGGATGGGGGCGGAGAACGAGGGCTGGACCGTGGCCAAATATCTGCTGGAGTTCGAACGCGGCGGCGGCTCGCTGGGTGTCGGGCTCAAGGTCGGACTGGAGAAAGTCAAGACGATGGCCACCCAGGAGCCTTCGGGCGACGAGGCCGCCTTGCTCGCCGATCCGGACTTCCGGCGCAAGGCGGCGCTGATGGAGATCGATATGATCACCGCCGACTGGACCGATCTCTATCTGAGTTCCGGCGCGGGGGTCGGCGAAAGTGTCGGCGGAACCGCCGCCTCGATCAAGAAGCTGCTGGCCAGCCACAAGAGCCAGGAGGTCGCCGAACTGGCCATGGAGGTGCTCGGCCTCTACGCGGCGCCGGACCAGCGCCGGGCCCTGGGCGCCTATCCTCAGGAGGGACCGATCGGGCCACCCTATGCGATCACCCCGACCACCCGTCACATCAACAACCGCGCCAGCACGGTCTATGGCGGCTCCAGCGAGGTGCAACACAACATCCTGGCCCGGTTGCTCGGGCTTTGAAGGCCATTCCCATGTCCACGGCTCCAGCCGAGGTACAGCTGGCCTGCGCGGACCTGACGCCTACCCTGGCGTTCTTCACCGAAGTGCTGGGGTTTCGGGTCGAGACCATCTTCCCGGCCGAGGAACCCAGGGTGGCAAGCCTCTCGGGCCACGGCCTGAGGTTGCGCCTGGCGCCGGGCGGGGGTGACCAAGGACTGATCCGCCTGCCGTGCGAGATTCTGCCGCCCGCGGCTGACCAGATGCTGACCGCGCCCAATGGAACCCGGATCGAATGGGTGCTGGCCGACCCGCCCATCGAGATTCCGCCCCTGGCGCCCCAATTCGTGCTGAATCGCGCGGGCGAGAGTCCGGGGGCCGGACGGGCGGGGATGCTCTACCGCGATCTCATCCCTGGCCGGCTGGGCGAACGTTTCATCGCTTCCCACATCTTTATCCCTGACGGCGGGCCGGTGGCCGACTGGGTGCATTTCCACAAGGTTCGCTTCCAGATGATCTTCTGTCGGCGAGGCTGGGCGCGACTGGTCTATGAGGACCAAGGCGAGCCGTTCATCCTGGCGGCGGGTGACTGCGTGCTGCAGCCGCCCCGTATCCGCCATCGGGTCCTGGAAGCCTCGGCCGGATTGGAGGTGATCGAGATCGGTTGCCCGGCCTTGCATGAGACTCATGCCGATCACGACATGGCCCTTCCGACCGGCCCGGTGCTTCCGTGCCGCGATTTCAGCGGTCAGGTTTTTCTGCGTCACATCGCCGCCGAAGCGCCGTGGACGCCGTTGGAGGACGGTGGCTTCGAAAGCCAGGCCACCGCTATGGCGTTGGCGACCGGGGGACTGGCCGATGTCCGCGTTCTGCGCCCGGCGGGCGGAACGCGGCTGGACATACCGGCCCATGATCGCGAACTGCTGTTCGGCTTCATCCTGGAGGGCTCGGCGGTCCTGAGCCGCGACGGCGACCACGCCCTGGGTCCGGCCGACGCCTTCGTGATTCCGGCCGGCGAGGCATGGGGGCTCGGCGACTGCGCGCCGGACCTGTCAGTGCTTGAGGTTCGCGTGGGCTGAGGCGCGGCGTTTCCAGATGAAATAGCCGATGGTCAGCAGGACCAGCCACGGAACGCCGACGATCCACGATAGCCACCAGTCCTTGTCCAGGCCCATGGTGATCAGCACCGCCGACAGCAACGCGATCCCCGCGATCTGGACGTAGGGAAAGCCAGGCATCCGCACCGGCAGGGCCGCCGCGCCGTGACGGCGGCGGAAGCTCAGATGGCTGAGGATGACGATGATCCACACCACGATGGCGCCGAACAGGGCGATGCCAAGCAGATAGGCGTAGGCCTGGGGGGTCAGCTTGGAGAGGGCGGCGGCGACCAGTATGCCCGCGCCCGAGACCAGGATCGCGGCGGTCGGCGTGCCGGCGCGGCTCAGCCCGCCCAGGAACTTCGGGGCGTAGCCGCCCCGCGACAGGGAAAACAGCATCCGCGAGCACAGATAGACATTGGTGTTCATGCTGGAGAGGGCCGCGGTGATCACCACGAAATTCATCAGGCCCGCCGCCTCGCGGATGCCCGACTGGGCGAACACGGTGACGAAGGGGCTCTGGGCGAAAGTTCTCGCCCCCACCTGCATCCAGGGGACCACCGCCACCACCACCGTCAGGGCCAGCACATAGAACAGGAACAGGCGGATCCCCATGGTGCGAAGAGCCGCGGGGATGGTGCGGACCGGATCGGCGGTCTCACCCGAGGTGACGGCGATCACCTCTATGCCGTTGTAGGAGAAAATCCCCAGGATCACGGCCAACCAGACGCCCGAAAAGCCGTGGGGCATGAAACCGCCGGGCAGGCCGACCACATTGTGGAAACCCACCGCCGGGCGGCCGAGGCCGAAAATCGCCGCCAGGCCCAGGATGATGAAGGCTATGATCGCCGTCACCTTGATCAGGGAGAACCAGTATTCGAAGGTCCCGAAATTCTTCACCGACCGGGAATTGACGAACAGCAGCACCAGGGAAAATCCCACCGACCACAGCCAGACCGGCACGTTCGGGAACCAGAAGGTCATGTAGACCCCCACGGCTACCGCCTCGCCGCCGACCGCGATCACCTGCTCCATCCAATAGGTGTAGCGAACCACGAAGCCCGCCCAGGGGTTCAGATAGGTCTCGGCATAGACGCCGAACGAGCCGGCCGCGGGGTGGACCACCGCCATCTCGGACAGGCTGAAGACCATGACCAGGGCCGCGAAGCCGGCGATCAGGTAGCTGATCAGCACGCCGGGGCCGGCATAACCGATGGCCAGGCTCGAACCGGCGAACAGGCCCGTGCCGATGGCCCCGCCCAGGCCGATCATCACCACCTGGCCGCGGCTCAGGCTTTTGTGCAGGCCGCCCTCGCGCGCGGCGATCGCCGCCAGTTCCGCCTCGGCGTCCAGCGCCCCACCCTGGGCCGCCATCTCTAGACGGCCAGGCCGCGGAGAACCTCGGCGAAGCAGTCGATCTCTTCGGTGGTGTTGTAGTGACACAGGGAGGCGCGCACGGCGCCCTTGTCGAGAGTCAGGCCCAGCCGTTCGATCAGGCGCGGCGCGTACATATGGCCATCGCGGATTCCGACGCCCGACGCCGCCAGGCCCTCCGACACCGCCAGCGGGTCGACGCCAGGCAGATTGAAAGTAAAGGTAGGGACCCGTAGATGGGCCTGATTGGGATTGGCCACGCCATAGACCGTCGCCCCGGCCCCTAGCAGCGCCGCCAGCATGGTCCGCGACAGGTGGCGTTCATAGTCCTCGATCGCAGACATGGCCGCGACGATGCGCGCTCGCGCGGTGTCCGCGCCAGGATGCAGGTCCGCCCCGAGCGCCTCGAAATAGTCGACCGCCGCTCCCATGCCCGCGACGTTTTCATAGACGAAGGTGCCGGCCTCGATCTTGTGCGGCGGGGCGTCGGGGATGAACTCTTCGCGAAAGGTGGGCAGGCGTTTCAGCACATCCAGCTTGCCCCATAGAAAGCCCATGTGCGGGGCGAAGGCCTTGTAGCCGGAACAGACCAGATAGTCGCAATCCCAGACCTTCACATCGATCGGCGCGTGGGGGCTGAAATGCACCGCGTCGAGGAACACCTCGGCCCCTACCCCATGGGCGGCGTCCGCCACGGCCGCCACATCGACCCGCGAGCCGAGTGCGTGGGAGACCACGGTGCATGCCACCAGACGCGTGCGTTCCGATAGCAGCGGGACCAGATCCTCGACATGCAGCCGCTGGTCGTCGCGCATCTTCCACCAGACGATCCGGGCGCCGGTCTTGGCCAGTTCGAGCCAGGTGGAGATGTTGGCGTGGTGATCCATGTCGGTGACGACGATCTCGTCGCGCGGCGGCGTGATGGTCTGGCCGATGGCCAGGCTGACCAGGCGCATGAAGGAGGTAGCGTTCATGCCGAAGGCGACCTCGTCGGGATCGTCGCCGCCCAGGAACGTGGCGACCTTGCTCCGCGCCTCGGTGACAACCCGGTCGACCTCGACGCTCTTGGCGTAGCGTCCGCCGCGCTGGACGTTGAAGTCCAGCAAGTGCCGGGCCACCGCGTCGAGCACAATGCGCGGGGCCTGGGCCCCGGCGGCGTTATCGAAATAGATGAATGGAGCGGCGCGCTCCAGGGCCGGAAACCGGGCGCGGACCGCCTCGATGGGGAACGCCGCGGCGGACGCGGGAAACTGCTGGGCGGCTTGGGTGGCGAAGAGGCTCATGAACCGTCTATTTCACGCCCTTGGCGCCGGCGCCAAGGGCGTGTCGCCATGCGGCGACTTGGCGGACGGCGACGCCCCGATGCGCGCGCATTTACGGCAAACGCCCCCTCGGTTTGGTCAGCCGGCGAGCGGCTTGATCAGTGATCGGTTTGCTGACCAATAGTCCCCGAACACGGGGGGCGGAATCATGAGCCGGACCATGGCCGAGGCGATGGCTTCGGCGCCGCTCTATCGGGATCTTACGACCGATGAGATCGACGACCTGGTCGTCGGATTGGAGTATCGCCATTTCGCGCATGGCGAGGCGCTGATGATTCAGGGCGAAGCGTCCGACGGCGCCTATGTGATCGTCTCCGGCGCGGTGGCGGTGGCGGCGCGGCTGCCCGGCGGCGGAGAAACCGCGATCGCCGAGTTGGGACCCGGCGATCTGCTTGGCGAGATGGCTCTGCTGATGCGGGGCGGCAAACGCACTGCCACGGCCCGGGCGCGCGGCGCCGTGGAGGCGGTCTTCACCGATCGGCGCTATTTCGAGGCCGCGCTCAATCTGTTGCGGCCCGCTTCGCTGAAGGTGCTGCGCCTGCTCGGCCTGACCATCGCCGAGCGATTGCGCGCGATCCGGGCACGGAGCCGCGCGCTGGTGGAAACCACTGCTGGCGACAGCCTGTTGCGCCTGGCGCCAAGCGGCGAACCGCATCCGCCGGCGACGTTCGACGTACGCGCCTTTCTGCCGATCCTGCCCTGTCTGCGCGACTTCGCCCACGACGAGATCGACGCCATGGCCTCGATCGCGCGCGTCGAGGACGTCCCGCGAGGCAGGGTGCTTTCAGAGGCGGGCGAGACCATCAACGCCCCGCGGCTGGTGGTGCGCGGAGCCCTTTTGCTGGGCCAGCGCCGGGGCGGCCATCTCTGCCAGCTGGACATACTGGGACCGGGCCGGTTCGCCGGCGTGGCGCCAGTTCTGGAGGGCGCGTCCGCCTGCGCCACGGTGATCCCCGTTGAGGACTCTACCCTTCTGGCCTTCGACGCCGACGCGCTGGTCGCCATCTGGAACGGACAGGAGCGACTTTCCCTGCGTCTACTCGAGGCGATCAACGCCGATCTTGTGCTGTCACTTAACACCGCTAGCAATCACCTGACCCGCCTGACGGCGCAGGTTCGGCTTGGCGAGCCGAGCCTGGCCTGAACGCCAAGCGGGTTTTAGCCAACGGCGCGCACCTCCACGCGCGGCGCTCCACCTCGCGACTCCGCATGGATCAGGCTGTACTCCGGGACCTGAAGCCAAGTCGCGGTGTTGGTGGAAAGCGGCTCCGAGGCGATCAGCACCGACGTCGGCGCGGTCTCGCCGCCCACCATCTGCCATTCGTCGTCGTGAAAACCGAACTCGCGGCCGAGCGTGAACCACAGGCTGAGGTAAGAGAGATTGGCTTCGTGCACCCGATCAGGCGATTCGGTGCGGAAACGGCCGAAATCGAAACAGTAGCGCAGGGCCAGCACCTGATCCCCGGTCGCGATGAATAGGTTGCACGATGAGGAGATGTCCACCCCATGCCGCCGCCGGGTCTGGCGGATGATGTCGATCAGCTCTTCCACGGCGGTGATCAGCTCTTCACGCGACGGCTCGCGCCGGGGATCGGGCAGCCGCGATAACAGCAGGGCGTATAGCCACTCGCTGTCGGTGGATCCGGCGATCTGGCGCGCGTATTCGTCCTTCAGATAAGTGCGCAGCGTGCCCTTCATCTCGCCGATGCGGTAGATGTCGCCATTGTGGGCGAGCGCGACCTTCATCCCTGGAAAATGGAACGGGTGGCAGTTCTGGTCGGAGATATTGACCGTGGTGGAATAGGCGACGCCCCGAACATGGGCGAGCACGCAATCGGCGCGAGTCTTCAGGGCCAGGGATTTCAGGTTGCGGTCGAACACCGGCAAGGTGGGCGAAGCGTAGCGATAGGGAACCGCCGGATCATGGCTGGCGCCGTCCCAGGCCATCATTCCGAATCCCGCCAAGTTGAGCATATGCAGCATCTTGGGCATGTAGGCCTGATTGATCAGGGCGCTGTCGGGCCGGAACAACAGGTCGTCGATCAGGATCGGCTGTCCCAGATAGATCAGCGCGCGACACATCGGCTCCCCCCGCTTGATGCTTGCATCCGACCCTCGGCGCCGGGCGGTGATTGTCAAGCCGGCGCCGTGCGAGACGGGGAGTACGAAACCGTCGGAATTTTGGTGTATCGCCCTCGCTTGGACCCCAAGCCGGATTCTCCCTCATGACTTCGCTACTGAGCTTCCTGAAGCGCCTGTGGCCGTGGACCCGCCCGCGCCGTTCGCCAGCCCGGCGGCCGATGGACTTCGCCGGCCCCGAAGTCACGATCCCCGAAACGGCGGCGCTGGAAGCCGAAGCTGGCGCGGTGAACGAGACGGACGTTGTCGAACCGGCGCTCGTCGAACCTCGCCACGCCGAGCTCGAAAATGTCGTTGAGCCGCAACTAGAGCCCCGGGAAGAAGAGATCGCGGAGGCTGTAAACGACAACGAGGAGGACGAAGAGAACGAAGAGAATGAGGATGCGCACGATCCCGACGAGGAGGTGTTTGTCGAGGATACCGACGAATTGGGTGAGGCAGTGTCACCGGCCCGCATGGCGATCGAGCGCGACCTCGCCGAAGCCCTTCGGCTGCGGCGCGCCGAATCCCTGGCGGACGCCATAATTGGCGAGCACCGTATCTATCTGAGCGACCCCACCGGCCCTGGCTCTCTGGCCGAGGCGCTGAACGTTCTGGTCCAGCAAGACCTGGTGACAGCGGAATTCCAGGATGACGGCGAAGCTGGAGCCTTAATTCTGTATCGTCCAGCCGACAAATGAGTGCGCGAGGGGAGCGACAATACGCGCATTGCTTAGTGTAATCCGGCGGAGCAGAGAGAACTAGTTGAACGGGGATCCTAGTTTGACAGCGGGTCGCGGCGAATGGGTTCGCGGCCCGCACCCTATTTTTAGAGTTAAACAGTATTAATTTTGATCCTGATAGACCTTAGTTGTTAATTTTCGGAAATTTATACGGATGCTATTTTCAAAATCTGATTTTTCATAAACTCTGAATTCTTAAAAATTCTACCAATTTGGACATCGATCAGACTGACGGCGCGCGGAGAAATCGCGCCGTCGGCATGTCCGTGACGCCGCTGATGTGGGACGCTGGTCAAGGCGGCGTCGGCAGAGCCACCAAAGCGTAAATCATGCCCAACCGGCGGGGCCATGGCGGATTACCTGCGCCGACAGCCCGTAAGCCAGGGCTTATCGAGCGGATCACGAAGCCCGCGGGGCGAAGCGGGATGGCGGAGAGGGTGTCCGCCATCAATAGTTGTTTTTCAATAGTTTGCGGCTCCGGAGGAGAAAATCCCCTAACCAATCCCCTAAACACGTCGCGGTTAGTGGCGATTGACCCCGGACGAACCGCCGTCCGCCACCGTCGCCGGACCGCCTCTCGTGGGGGCGGCGGGAAGATTGCCGCCGGATTTCCAGCGGCGAGCAATTCCTGGCAATGACGGGCGCCGCGCTGGCGCATCAGGTTCTGAAGGAATCGGATGTAATCAGTGCCGCGAACAAGGCGAGCCCGCCGGTTTCGGTCGCGTTGATTGCCTTTGAGCTTCAGGGCCGTGTCCGAGGGTCCCAATGAC
>JANYFU010000114.1 GCA_025359665.1 Caulobacteraceae bacterium | reverse complement strand
CCGTCCGACTGGGCGCCCTATCGTGATGGTCACTGGGCGTTCGTCGAGCCGTGGGGCTACACCTGGATCGATGACCAGCCCTGGGGCTTCGCGCCGTTCCACTATGGCCGCTGGAGCCAGATCAATGGGCGCTGGGCGTGGATTCCCGGTCGACCGACCGCCGAGCCCGTCTATGCCCCGGCCCTGGTGGCGTTCCTCGGTGGCGTCGGCTGGAACATCGGCGGCTCCGACGCCATCGGCTGGGCGCCTCTCGCCCCTGACGAGATTTATCGCCCCAGCTATTCGGTCAGCGGCGATTATCTACGGCGCGTGAACGCCGCTAGCGTACGCCCGACGGTGTTCAATTCGATCACCATCAACGCCAACCTGTACGGCTCGCCGCCGATGCGATCCTATCGCAATGCCCAGGCCGCGACCGTGGTTAGGGCCGACGCCTTTCGTGGCGCTCAGTCCGTGCGGCGGGCGGCGATCCCGGTCACGGCCGATCTGATCGCTCGCGCGCCGGCCGCCTCGCTGGCCAACCGGCCCGATCCGACGCCCTGGGCCAGGGCGGGCCTTGGGGCTCGCCAGGACGGCGCCGGCCGGCCGATGGCGTCACCGACGCCAGTGGCCAATCGCCCCCCGGCGGCGCTTCAGGCGGTGCGCGCGGGCGTGGTCGCCCCGGCTATCGGCGGTGGCCGGCCGCCAGTGATCCGTGGCGCGCGGATCACGCCGCCAGCGCCCCGAACCGATGCACCCCGAACCGATGCACCCGGACTTGGCGCCTCCCGACCAGGAGCGGGCGTTGTCGCCGCCGCGCCGGTGATGATCGCTCCCGCGCAGCTTCGCCACCCGATGGCCCCTGGCGCCCCATCGCGGCCAGGGGCGACCTCGCCAGGGCCCACGGACGCGGCGCGCCAGGCCGCTGAAGCCGCGCAACAGGCCCGTCAAGCGGACGCCGCCGCGGCGCGGGCTCAGGCTCAGGCCGCTCGCGCCCAGGCACAACAGGCGGCGGAGCAGAGCCGTCAGGCCGAGGCCCAGGCGCGTGCCGCGACGGCCCAGGATCAGGAGCAGGCGAGACTGGCCAGGCAGAAGCAAATCCAGGCCGACCAGGCTCAGGCGCAAGAGGCCCGGGTTCAGGCCCGGCAAGCCGCGGACCAGGCCAGACAGGCCGCGGACCAGGCCAGGCAGGCCCGGCCGTCGCCAGCGCCTCAGGCGCCGACGCCTCCGGCCGCGGCCAGCGGAGGTCCTTCGCCGGCTCGGGACGCCGCCGCACAAGCCCGCTTCGACGAGCGCGTCAAGCAGGCGCAGATTCGCGACGCGCAAGCCAAGGCCGACCGAGCCAAAGCCAAGGCCGCCGCGACACCGGTTCCACAGCCTTGAGCCAGGCGACGGATCCCGCGGCTTTGCGGGATATCCACGCGCGGCTGCTGCACGACCCGGCCCTGCAATTCGATTTCAGCCAGGTGATTCCGGTGAAGCTGCTACGCCTTCCCGACTGGCTGATCGCCTTGAGCCGCTTTCTAGCCGATGGCCTGAACGCCGCCTTGCCAGTGTTGAGGATCGTGTTCTGGATCGGCCTCGGGGCGGCGGTGCTGCTGGTGGTATGGCTGATTCTCCGGGAGTTCCTCGGTGTCCGGTTCGCGGCGCGGCGGAAGGCCAAGGCCGCGCGGGCCGCGCCGGCCGACTGGGGCGCCGATCCGCGCCGGGCGCGCGCCCTGCTCGAAAACGCCGACCGGCTGGCGGCTCAGGGGCGGTTCGACCTAGCCGTGCGGCTGATCCTGCATCGCGGCGTCGAGGATATTGAGGACCGGCGTCCCCGGCTGGTGCGGCCCGCCCTGACGGCGCGGGACATCGCCTCCCTGGACGCCGTACCGCCCGCCGCCCGGGCCGCCTTCACCCGCATCGCCGCCGTCGTCGAATATAGCGCCTTCGCCGGACAGCCGATCGGCCAGGCCGCCTTCGCTCAATGCCGCGAGGCCTATGAGGCCTTCGCCGTACCCCAGGCGTGGGCATGAGCGGCGGCGTCTTCAGGCCCGTGACCGCGGCCTTGATGGTGCTGGTTGGGGTGTTCGCCTTCAGCGCCCTGCTGGTCCTGCTGGCCTACGCACCAGACCTCAAATCCGGCCAGGACGGCCAGGCTCACGCCCTTTCCAAATCCGCCGTGGGGTTCGCCGGCCTGGCCGAGGCCCTGCGGCTGGCCGGCCAGCCGATAGTGATCAACCGCGGGGTTCTCCATGCATCCAGCCGGTCGGGTTTGTTGATCGTGACGCCGCCGCCATCGGCCGATCGCAAGGCCATCGACGCTTTGGGCTTCAATGGGCCGATCCTGGTGGTTCTGCCCAAATGGCAGACCCTGCCCGACACCAAACACCGGGGTTGGGTCGCAAAGGCTCAGCCGCTCGAAGGCGCCGCGTTCGCCAAGGGCTCGCTGGGCTTCCAGGTCGGAGTTCGCGGGCAGGCGGGGGTCGCGCGGCCCCGGCTGCGGGCCGTGATCGCGCCTTTCGACGCCGGAGTGGACTTGCCAGTTGGCCCGATCGATTCCTTCCAGACTTTCCGAGCGCCGGGGTGGATTCCCGTCATCGTCGACACCGCTGGACGGACCGTCCTGGCCCGCGCTCCCGACAGGCCCCTGTTCGTGCTTTCCGATCCGGATCTGCTTGACACCCAGGGAATCAAGAACCTCGATACCCTGGCTGCCGCCGTTTCGATCGTCCGAACGCTCAAGGCGGGTGATGGTCCGGTAATCTTCGACGTCCGGCTCAATGGCCTGGGCCGCGAGCGTGGTGTTTTGCGGCTGTTGTTCGACCCGCCGTTCCTGGCGGTTACCCTCTGTCTGGCCGCCGCCGCCGCCCTGGCCGGATTTCAGGCCTTCTGCCGGTTTGGTCCCGTCAGTCCGGGTGGGCGGGCGATTCCGCTGGGAAAGACCGCCCTGATCGACAATACCGCCGCCCTGATCCGCCTGGCGGGCCGCGAGCACCGAATGGGCGGCCGCTTCGCCGATCTGACCGCGGATCTGACCGCCCGAGCCGTGGGCGCCCCGCGAGGCCTGGGTGGAGAAGCCCTGGTCGCATTTCTCGACCGTCTCGGCGCGGCCCGGCGCCAGGGCGAAACCCTGTCCGAGCTGGGAATTCAGGCTCGCATGGCCCGGACAACCGAGGGCCTGGTCACCGTCACCCGCAAGCTGTTCCAGTGGCGTCTGGCGATGACCGGATCTAGCGCCGCCCCCAGGCTTGACCCGCTTTGAGTTAGAGGGCTCCGTGCCCGCTTCTTCGAAGCCTGAAAGACCGTCCTTGCCAGAATTCTCGCCGATGACCGTGACGGAGGTGCGGAACCTCGCCCAGCGACTGCGCGGCGAGATCGCCAAGGCGGTGGTGGGCCAGACCCAGACCGTCGATCTGATGCTGACCGCCCTACTGGCCGGTGGACACATCCTGCTCGAAGGCCCGCCCGGGACCGCCAAGACGTTCCTCGCCCAGTGTTTCGCGCGGACCCTGGGTCTCGACTATGGCCGCATCCAGTTCACTCCCGACCTGATGCCCGGCGACATCCTGGGGGCCAACATATTCAATTTCCAGACCAGCGCCTTCACCCTGACCCGCGGCCCGATCTTCTGTGAACTGCTGCTGGCCGACGAGATCAACCGCACCCCGCCCAAGACCCAGGCGGCGCTGCTGGAGGCGATGCAGGAACGCCGGGTGACCCTGGACGGCCACGCCCAATCACTCAGCCCTCGCTTCACAGTGGTGGCGACCCAGAACCCCATCGAGCAGCAGGGCACCTATCCATTGCCCGAGGCTCAGCTCGACCGCTTCCTGTTCAAGCAGACGCTGCCCTACCCAACCGAGGCCGAGGAGATTGCGATCGTCACCCGGCACGGGATCCGGGCCGGCAATCCCGATCCCGTGGCCATCGGCGTTGAGATCGTCGCCTCGGCCGAGCAGATCGAGGCGGCGGTTTCGGCGGTGTCGACGATCCGCCTGGCCGACGAAATCGTCGGCTATGTGGTGGCCCTGGTCCGGTCCACCCGCGAAAGCGTCGACCTGGAGACCGGCGCCAGCCCCCGGGCCGGCGCCATGTTGGCCCTGGCCGCCCGCGCCCGGGCCGCTCTGGAAGGCCGCGACTATGTGATCCCCGACGATGTGAAGGCCCTGGTCGCGCCGGCGCTACGTCACCGGGTCATCCTCTCGCCCGCCGCCGAGATCGAGGGGCGAGGCGTGGACGATATCCTCGCGGCCCTGATCGAACGGGTCGAGGCGCCCCGGTGATCTATCCCACGGCCCGCGCCGTGGTCCTGGCCGCCATTGGCGCGCCCGCCGCCCTGCTGATCGGCCTCGCGGCCCCCGGCTACTGGGTCGTGGCCGGGGCATGGCTGGCGTTGCTGCTGGGCCTGATGCTGATCGACGCCCTGGTCGGTCCCGCTCGCGCCAAGGTCACGCTGGAAGCGGCCGCGCCCGGTATTCTGGGCGCCGGCGCCCCGGGCGTGGTGACGGTCCGCGCGCGCTTCGAAGGCGCGTCGCCGCGCCGGGCCGAGGTCGCGATCGAGACCAATGCGCGTCTGCGCGCCGAACCAGGGTCAACCCAGCTCAATTTCACCAGCGCCGAGGCCGAGGGCGCCCTGGCCCTGATTCCGCTGCGACGAGGACAGGGAGAGATCTCCACCCTTTGGCTGCGCTGGCGTGGCGACCTTGGCCTGGTGTGGAAACAGCTGCGCCAAACGCCCGGCCGTCCCGTCGCCATCGTTCCGGACATCCAGGGGGTGAAGAGCGAGGCGATCCGGCTGTTTTCCCGCGACGCCCTGTTCGGGATCAAGACCCAGACGCAGACCGGCGAGGGCTCGGAATTTCACGCCCTGCGCGAGGTCGACGGCGCCACCGACCCCCGGACCATCGACTGGAAACAGTCGGCCCGCCACGGCAAGCTGCTGGGCAAGGAGTTCCGCGTCGAGCGCAATCATCCGGTGGTGTTCGCCATCGATACCGGCCGGGCGATGGGCGAACCGCTGGCCGGG
>JANYFU010000105.1 GCA_025359665.1 Caulobacteraceae bacterium | reverse complement strand
ACTCACCATGGCGTGCGTATTTCCGACGCCGCCATCGTCGCCGCCGCGACTCTGTCGAACCGCTACATCGCCGACCGATTCCTGCCGGACAAAGCCATCGATCTGGTGGATGAGGCCGCCAGCCGGGTTCGCATGGCGGTGGACTCAAAGCCCGAGGAACTGGACGAGATCGATCGCCGGACGATCCAGCTGAAGATCGAGCGCGAGGCGCTGACCAGGGAGACCGACACGGCCTCCAAACAGCGGCTGGAGAAGCTCGAAGAGGAGCTGGCGGATCTTGAAGTCCGCTCGTTGGACATGACCACACGCTGGCGCTCGGAGAAGGAGAAGGTCGGTCACGCCGCGCAGGCTCGCGAAGCTCTGGAACGCCTGCGCGCCGAACTGACCGCCGCGCAGCGCCGGGGAGATCTCCAGCGCGCTTCGGAGATCGCGTATGGCGACATCCCGGGACTTGAGAAGCGTCTGGCGGACGATGACGCCGCGGCCGATCAGGACGCCTTGACCCCTGAGGTCGTGGACGCCGAGCAGATCGCCGGGGTTGTCTCCCGCTGGACCGGTGTGCCGGTGGAGAAGATGCTCGAAGGCGAGCGCGACAAGCTGCTGCGGATGGAGGACTCTCTTCGCGGTCGTGTGGTCGGGCAGGAAGAGGCTCTGGAGGCGGTTTCGGACGCTGTCCGTCGGTCCAGGGCGGGCCTGCAGGACCCGGGCAAGCCGATCGGATCGTTTCTGTTCCTTGGACCCACGGGTGTCGGCAAGACCGAACTGACCAAGGCCCTGGCCGAATTCCTGTTTGACGACGAGGCGGCCATCACCCGCCTCGACATGAGCGAATATATGGAAAAGCACTCGGTGAGCCGGATGATCGGCGCGCCTCCGGGCTATGTGGGCTACGACGAAGGCGGCGCCCTGACCGAGGCGGTTCGCCGGCGTCCCTATCAGGTGGTGCTGTTCGACGAGGTGGAGAAGGCCCACCCGGACGTCTTCAACATTCTCCTGCAGGTTCTGGATGACGGCCGTCTGACCGATGGCCAGGGGCGCACCGTGGACTTCCGCAACACCATGATCATCATGACCTCAAACCTTGGTTCCGAGTTCTTGGCCGGCCAGGGCGAGGGAGCGGAGACCGAGGCGGTGCGGCCCATGGTCATGGATGTGGTGCGTCGCCACTTCCGGCCGGAATTCCTCAACCGGATCGATGAGATCATCCTCTTCAAGCGTCTCGGGCGTGACCAGATGGACACCATCGTGCGTATTCAGCTTCGCCGCGTGGAGAAGTTGCTGGAAACCCGCCGAATGACGATCGATCTCGACGCGGCTGCCCTGCACTGGCTCGGGGAGCGGGGTTATGACCCGGTCTATGGCGCCAGGCCGCTCAAGCGGGTCATCCAGAAGGAACTGGTCGATCCGATCGCCAAGAAACTGTTGGGCGGCGATCTCACCGACGGATCGCTCATTCAGGTCAGCGCCAGCGGAAATGGCCTTGAGATTGGCCGGGCCGCGGTTCACTGAGTCTTACGGCTATCGGCTGATCGCGCCCGGATCAGCCGGCTCGGGCGGTACGGAGGAATTCGTCCCGACTGCGGGGATCATCCCGGATGACCCCTAAAAGCCGACTGGTGGACAAGCTTGACCCTGGAGTGTTAACGCCGCGCAGGGTCATGCAGCTGTGCTCGGCCTTGATCACCACGCCGACACCGTGGGGATTGAGCACCTCCTGGATCGCTTCGGCGATATCCGCCGTCAGTTTTTCCTGGATCTGCAGTCGCTTGGCGAAGCCCTGAACCACGCGCGCGAGCTTGGATATGCCAACGACCCGGTTGCGGGGCAAATAGCCCACATGGGCCCATCCGACGACCGGAAGCATATGGTGTTCGCAAACGCTAACCACCCGGATGTCGGTGAGGACGATCATGTCGTCGTAGCCGCCGACCTCCTCGAAGGTCCGTTCAAGAAAGCGTCTGGGATCTTCGTCGTAGCCGCTGAATAGCTCCTTGTAGGAGCGGGCGACGCGCGCCGGCGTGTCCAGCAAACCCTCGCGGTCAGGATTATCTCCCGCCCAGGCGATCAGAGTCCTGACCGCCGCCTCGGCCTCATCCTGCGTAGGGCGACCTATGGCGCGAGCACTGAGGTGGGGGCTCAGTCGTCCACCAAGGGTTTTTACGTTGGACATTTTCATTCCTGTGCCGACCCGACGCGCCGCTTGGCGCGTTTTGGATATATTATTTCGGATGGCATATAGAACTAAACCTGTGTCCCGCAAGGCGCCGTCAGCGTTAATTGCCGGCGTTAATTGCCGGGGTCGCGGCTCCGCCGCGCGGGTGTTGGCCTTCTTTAGGTGGCTGGACTGGTCGCGCCCGTGGCATCGGTCGCCTTGCCATAAGCGCGAATAAACGCCGCGCTTATGGCCTCGGTCGTCGCGTTCAACGACATTGGGCGCTCCTGATCGCCGCTCAATTGGTGCTGGTGAAGGGAGGCGAATAGCAGCGGCGATATGAGCATCAAGGCGGCGGCTCGAACATCCGTATCGATCATATCGCCGCGGGCGATATGAGCCCGCAGGCGGTCTTCCAGCACAATGATGGTGGGATCGAGAATGTGCCGGAGCGTTGAGCGGCTGACCCCGACGTCCAGTAATCCTTCTCCGAGGGCGACGGCGAACAGATCGCCCAGACGAACCTCCCGACCGGCCGCAAGGGCGCGGATGAGCGCTGCCGAATAGTCCTGTATCGATTCAGCGAATGGCTTTTCCGCGTTCCGCTGTGCGGCGAGCCCCTCTTGTCCAAGCTTCAGGCACTCTTCGAAAATCGCATCCACAACCTGTGGGCGCGCGCCGAAATAGTGGCGAAGCGTGGGAACGCTCACTCCGGCTGCGGAGGCCAGTTCACGCAGGCTTGGGCGGGGAGAATCGCGCCGCATCATATGACGACTCATTCCGCGGAGGAGTTCGCTCCGCCGGATTCCATAGTCGACGTCCCGTGTGCCCTTTGGTCTTGGCAAGATGGGTTCCTCTTCGAACCTTAATTACAGCTCGACGGTCGGCGCCGCAATGTGACCCGGCCAGATCCCTTGGTCAGGGTAGAGACATATTGACCAGGCCGCCATGAGTTTCGACGCGCCTGGTCACCGCGACCGGCTCGCCAGCCCCTTCGGTCGATTTGCCCACGGTGATGACGAACCAGGGGCCATTGGGCAAACCGTTGAAGCTGAAATGATTGGCCAAGTCGCAGGTCGTACGGCGAACAAATCGCGCGTAATCGCCGGCGCCCGCCGAGGGGGTTCGCGCTCTTACGATGGATACGGGGGCGGCCGCGACACTGGCCGAGCCATAGAGCACGATCATGCGACGTCGGCTCCATGGGGTTTCAGGTGTCAGAATCACATCGCTACCCTGGCAACTGAAGCGGGCCGCGCCTTGATGGTATGTCAGCACACCGGAAATCGAACCGGTGCCCTTGGCGGTTGACCAGGCAAAGTCCCGGGCCTCGAAACTAGTTCCGGCGGTCGAAGGTGGTTCATAGCCCGACGCCGGGATTCCTCCAGGCCCAGTAGGTCCTTCGGCGCAAGAGGCCAGCACCAGAGCCGATAGAACCAAGAGAACAGAGCGTTGCATGGCCGGCAACCTAGGACGCCGGAAGCCGGCGGGCAACGTTCGTGTGCTTGCGCTCGTGTGCTCGGGGCCGACCGCCGATCATCGGCGATTTTCCCTTGGCGACCCCGGTCGAAGCGGCGATAAGCCTCGGCAAGATCAGTCAAGGACCACGGGAGATGGAACGATGAAGGCCGCCGTATTGCGTGAGGTGAGAACCCCCCTGCAGATCGAGAACGTGCAGATCAACAAACCCGGACCGCATGAGGTTCTGGTTCGCACGGTCGCGGCGGGGGTCTGCCATTCGGACCTGCACTTTATTGAAGGACTCTACACGCATCCTCTGCCGGCGGTGTTGGGCCATGAGAGCGCCGGGGTGGTCGAACAGATCGGTTCTGAGGTGCGCACGGTCAAGGTGGGCGACCATGTCATCACCTGCCTCTCGGCCTTCTGCGGTCATTGCGAGTTCTGTCTCACCGGCCATATGAGCCTATGCGTCAGTTCGGACACCAAGCGCGATCCCGAAGACGAACCGCGCCTTTCACAGCCGACCGGCGCTATGCTGCAATATCTGAACCTTTCATCGTTTGCCGAACAGATGCTCATTCATGAGCATGCCTGCGTGGCGATCCGAAAGGACATGCCCTTGGACCGCGCCGCCTTGATCGGTTGCGGCGTCATGACCGGCGTGGGGGCGGTGTTCCATACCTCCAACGTCAGGCCGGGCGACACGGTGGCCGTGATCGGCGCCGGCGGGGTGGGTCTGGCGGCGATCAATGGCGCGGCGATCGCCGGCGCCAGCCGCATCATCGCCATCGACCTGTCGGCGTCGAAAGACAACCTGGCCCGTCATTTTGGGGCCACCGACTTCATCTGCGCCGCCGACACCGATCCGGTGAAGGCGGTGCTGGAGATGACCAAGGGCGGCGTCCAGCACAGCTTTGAAGCCATCGGCCTGAAAAAGACCGCTGAACAAGCCTTCGGCATGATCCGCCGTGGCGGGACGGCCAATATCATTGGCATGATCCCGTTTGGCCAGACCATCGAGATTCCCGGCTGGGCCTTCCTGGGCGAAAAGAAGATTCAGGGATCGCTGATGGGGTCCAACCACTTCCCGGTCGACATGCCCCGGTTGGTGGACATGTATATGGCGGGCAAGCTTAAGCTCGACGAGATGATCTCCCGGCGGATCAAGCTCGAAGAGGTCAATGAGGCCTTCGCCGAAATGAAGACCGGTCAGATCGCCCGCTCGGTGATCGTGTTCGACGCCTGACCGGGGATCGCGCAAGGGTGACCCCTAAAACGGGTCACCCCTGTTGCATGATCTTTCGGATGGAAGACAGGGGGTCGGATTCAACCCGGCTTTCCAGGTCGAAAATCATGGTGGCGCGCGAGCCAGGTTCGTAGGCTGGCCAATGGGCTAGGGCGGACCCGTTGGGATCGCCCGTCCGCGCGAAGGCAAGCCAGGCCGGCGCCATCTGGTCCGCGATTTTCTGCGGCTCATCCCCCCGGCCAACGAAATTGCGCGCCGTTTCGACATTGTCGAACACCAGCGGAATTTCGAGGGCGTGCGGACATTTGAGCGCCCCGCGCGCCACCGGGGTTTCCCAGGTCATCATATACATGAAGACGGGAGTGCAGCCTTGAGCGGCTTTCCGTTCGGCCAGGGTGACCGAATTGGCCCACATCATCGTCACGGTTTGCACCGCGCAGATCAGGTGGGTGGGCGAATAGTCAGGATAGGCCTGACGTAGCGCGGCCACCAGGGCTTCGGCCTTATCGCCCGCCGCCGCCCGGGCGCGCTTCATCAGATCCGCCTCCGTCCATTGACCGAAGCCAGGCGCGCTCAGGTTGAACAGTGTGGTCTCGTCTTTATTTGTCCCTATCATCAGAGGAATACTCGCCGAAATCGGCGATGCATCCGGGTGGAAGGGATCTCGGGGAAGAGCGATACCGTCGATGCAAGGGGTGAAGGCGCTCATCAGCCGGTCACCCGCCAGGGGAAAGGCCGCGGCCTGGATGGCCTCGGCCGGCAGGGTTTCCAGTTTGGCCAGGTCACCTGGCTCGATACCCAAGGCCGCCAACAGTCCCGCCGCCGTTTTTGTCGCCACGTCTCCTGGCAGCGCCATCAATCCTGGTCCGCTTTGGATAATTCCACGATGAAACAATCCTTGAGCAGCAGGCATGGCCTGGAGCAGGGAGACTTTCCAACCGCCACCGCTCTCGCCGAACACAGTGACGTTGCCGGGGTCCCCGCCGAACCCAGCGATGTTGTTGCGAACCCACTCCAGAGCCAGCACGATATCGAGCATGCCGGCCTGGCCCGATGACGGGTGTCCGCCAAGTTCGGCCAAGTGCAGATAACCGAAGATGTTCAACCGATGGTTGACGGTCACCGTAACAACGTCTCCCCGCAAAGCCAGGGCGGCGCCGTCATACATCGCCGCGCCGCCCGAGCCATTGCCGAAGCCGCCGCCGTGTAGCCAGACCATGACCGGACGGGCGGCGTCGTCCGGTCCGGGCGTCCAGACGTTCAGGAAAAGGCAGTCCTCGCTAGTCCCGGGCTCCCCCGGAGCGGGAGGGTCTCCGGCGCTGCGTCCGCCGGTCTTTTCGCCGGGCTTGAGACCCGCCTGGATAGCGGGCGCTCCCAGAGCGAAGGCGTCGACGACTTCAGTCCAGGGAGCCGGGCGTTGCGGCGGCCTGAACCGAAGGGCGCCGGTTGGGGACGCACCATAACGGAGGCCTTTGAAGATGCTCAGATCCGCGTCCCGGTAGCCGCGGACGGGGCCATTCTCGGTAGCCACCGCCTGGGTCGCGACCCATTGGGTTGTTACTTCGCCGGTGTCCGCCATTTTTGTCCCTCGCCTAGGGTATGGTCCGCCCGTCTTCGCGGGAGAGCCTGTCGCTATCGACGACTGTGACTTTCACCGGTCATGGGCGATGACGCAAGGCCGGCGAAAGATAGGCGCTTAGGCCTGTTCGACACCCTGGGCGGCGGTATCCAGCGCGGCGGCGATGGCGGCTACCTGTGCCTCGGTGAGCTTGCCCTGCTCCAGCTTCAGGCGAAGCGCGGTGCGCAGGTTTTCCATGCCGCGAACGACCTGGGGCGCCGGGCCTCCACCGGCCCGCTCGGCTACCGTCGCGATACGTTCGAACAGCGCCTCGACCGTCGAACGGTTTTCTTCCAGGGCCTTGGCGCCCTCTTCGGTAATCCCATAGGCCTTTTTGGGACCGTCACTCTGGATCGCCACTGCTAGTCCAAGCTCTTCAAGCAAGGTCAGAGTCGGATAGACCACGCCGGGGCTGGGGCTATAGGCGCCACCCAGACGTTCCTCGATGGCCTTGATCAGCTCGTAGCCGTGGCTGGGCCGCTCGGAGATCAGCTTGAGGATCACCCAGCGCAGGTCGCCCTGGTCGAAGACCCGGCCGCCGCCGTGGCGTCCGCGGGATCCGTGAGACTCCCTCTCGTGCAGGAAGCGGCCGAAACGACCGCCTCTGGGATGGGAGAGGCCGCGTTCGTGGTGTCGATGTCCATGATGGAACATAGTGTTCGTGTCTTTCAAAAACGCACGAGATATATCGTGCATTTCGATATATCGAACTTATATCGATTTTGGCAAGGGCTAGCCGTTGATTTTTTTGGCGTGAGGCCGATCAGGCCATGACAGCCACGGGCTGTGGGTCGCGTAGCATATAACCCCGTCCCCAGACCGTCTCGATATAGTCATCCTTGGCAAGTATGTTTAGTTTTTTGCGAAGCTTACAAATAAACACATCAATGATCTTCACTTCAGGCTCATCGAGCCCGCCGTAGAGATGATTCAGAAACATTTCTTTTGTCAGAGTCGTGCCCTTACGTAGGGACAGCAGTTCCAGCATCTGGTATTCTTTACCGGTGAGGTGGACCCGCTCACCACGTACCTCAACGGTCTTGCCGTCCAGATTGACGACGATATCGCCGGTCCTGATCACCGATTGAGCGTGGCCCCTGGATCGCCGGACCACTGCGTGAATTCGGGCTATCAGTTCCTGGCGGTGAAAAGGCTTGGTGACATAATCGTCGGCGCCGATTCCTAGCGTCCTCACTTTGGTTTCGATTTCAGCACTACCCGACAAAATCATGATGGGTGTCTCGATTTTCGCCGTCCGAAGCGCGCGGACAACATCCAGACCGTTCATGTCCTGAAGGTGAAGGTCCAGCAGGATAATGTCCTGCTCATAGAGTTTCGCCAGATTGACACCTTCCTCGCCAAGATCGGTGGAGTAGACGTTGAACCCCTCTGATTTCAGAATTAGCTCAATGCTGCGAGCGACGGCAGGTTCATCCTCGATCAATAAAACACGCATGCTTCACCCTCTCAATTCGCTTCGGTCGAGGCTGAGATGAAATCCCAAGCCGAGCCTGTCGCTTAAAAGTCAGCAGACTCTAGACCGCTAAATGGTTAACGACTGGTAACGAATCGGTAGGGTGATTTGGCGAGTCAAGCCAAGATCAGTATGAATCTTTTTTGATGAATCTTTCGTGATCGGGCCAGGCGAGTGTGTTTGAGGCCTGTATGGCGCGATCAAGCCTTGGTTTCACTCTCGGCCACCCGACGTAGCGCGGCCAGGTCGTCGCTGATGCGAAACACAGCGACGTAAAATTCGCAGAACGCGCGCCAGATAAGCCCGCCGCCGCCCACAACCAGCAGGCCAACGACGAGGATGGGGACCGCCAGCAAGACGGATGCCACGCTCGGTTCGCGCAGCGCCACGCCGATGCTCGCTCCGATAACTGAGAAGGCGGCGATCACGATAACGCTCAAGCCCGCCCAATAGACCAGATGGATGACCTGGCCGGTAATCAGCCGATCGAATGTGAGAGCCGACCAGACGCGGCCCCGGCGCGCGGCCGCGGCCAAGTCGCCCTTGATCGGAGTCATAGTCGTCATCCTTCGAGAAATCTTCGCGCCTGCCCAAACAGACGGCTATCAGCGCGCGGGGGCGGGAGCAATGCCGACTGTCGCCATAGGCGGTTCGGGTGGCCACCCTCGCCAAAGCCCCGCGCGCGCACTAAGTAGACCGTGATCTCACCCGGCCCGAAGTACCGATGTCTCCCTACACACCCATAGCCGTTGATATCGAGAGCGTGGCGCGCGGCGCTACGGCTCTGCCGGTGGGTGCGCGCGTCGTGGCCGCCATGTCGGGAGGTGTTGATTCGACCGTGACGGCGGCGCTCCTCAAGCGGGCGGGCTATGATGTGATCGGGGTAACCCTTCAACTCTATGATCACGGCGTCGCCGTTGGCCGAAAGGGAGCTTGCTGCGCGGGCCAGGACATTGTGGACGCCCGGGCGGCGGCGGAGGCGATCGGCATTCCGCACTATGTACTGGACTATGAAGCTCGCTTTCGGGAGGCGGTCATCGAGGACTTCGCTAGCGCCTACGAGCGTGGCGAAACGCCGATCCCCTGTGTGCGGTGCAATCAAACGGTTAAGTTCCGGGATCTTCTCCAGGTCGCCCGGAATCTTGACGCCGCCGCGCTCGCCACCGGTCACTATGTCCGCCGGACTGTCGGAGCCGATGGACCCAAGCTGCATCGCGCGGTCGATCCAAGCCGGGATCAAAGCTATTTCCTGTTCGCCACGACACCCGAGCAATTGGCCTATCTACGCTTTCCGCTTGGCGATCTGGAAAAGTCTCAGGTCCGGTCGGCGGCGGCGGAAATGGGGCTCTCCATAGCCGACAAGCCCGACAGCCAGGACATCTGCTTCGTGCCGGAGGGACGCTACACTACGGTGATCGACAAGCTTCGTCCGGGGTTCGCCAAGGCTGGAGACATTGTTCATGTCGACGGCCGGGTGTTGGGCCGACATGAGGGAATCAGCCGCTACACGGTCGGCCAGCGACGCGGGTTGAACGTGGCCGTGGGAGACCCGCTGTTCGTGGTGCGACTGGACGCTGCGCGGCGGGAGGTGCTGGTGGGTCCGCGCGAGGCGCTGCTTGCTCCGGCGCTGGTGCTCCGGGAAACCAACTGGCTGGGAGACGAGGCGTCAATCGAAGCGGCGGCCCACGCTGGCCGACTAGTCCTGGCGCGCGTGCGTTCGACCCGGCCGCCGTCACCGGCCCGCTTACGAATCGGCGGCGGGGGCGCCGTTGAGGTGGCGTTCGACACGCCCGAAGAGGCGGTAAGCCCTGGCCAAGCCTGCGTGCTCTATGACGCGGCCGAGCCGAGCCGCGTTCTGGGCGGTGGGTTCATCGCCGCTCAGGCGGTCTAAACAATCGAAACGTCGGGAAATCTCCCAATACCAAAGGAGTTCAGTCCATGTCCGCCGACCCCATCGTCATTGCGTCCTATGCCCGCACCCCCATGGGCGGATTTCAAGGCAGTCTGGCCGGCGCCACTGCGACACAATTGGGCGCGGCGGCGGTGCGAGCCGCGGTCGAGCGAGCCGGGGTGGCGCCGGAAACCATCGACCAGATTCTGATGGGTTGCGTGCTGCCGGCGGGGCTCGGCCAGGCCCCAGCGCGGCAGGCCGCCCTAGGCGCCGGTCTGCCTCGGAACGTCCAGGCCACCACGGTCAACAAGATGTGCGGTTCCGGGATGCAGGCGGCCATACTGGCCCATGGCGCCTTGGTGGAAGGGTCCTCAGATATTGTTATCGCGGGTGGCATGGAGAGCATGTCCAACGCACCCTATCTGCTGGCTAAGCATCGGGCGGGGGCCCGCATCGGTCATGATCGGGTGATGGACTCGATGTACCTGGACGGCCTGGAAGATGCATACGACACCGGCAAGCTGATGGGCGCCTTCGCCGAGGAAACCGCCGCCGCCTATCAGTTCACCCGCGCCGACATGGACGCCTACGCCATCGAGAGCCTGGCGCGGGCCAAGGCGGCCGTGGAGGGCGGCTCCTTCGCCCGGGAGATCGTCGCGGTGGAGATCGCGGGCCGCAAGGGCGTCGAGACGGTCCGCGATGACGAACAGCCCCTGAAGGCGGACCCGGCCAAGATTCCGACCCTCAAGGCGGCCTTCGCCAAGGACGGCGCCATCACGGCCGCCAACGCCTCGTCGATCTCCGACGGCGCCGCCGCCCTGGTCATGATGCGCGCCTCGACCGCGGAACGGCTGGGGCTGAATCCGGTCGCCAGGATCGCCGGCCATGGCGCTCATGCCCAGGCGCCGGGTCTGTTCACCACGGCTCCCGTCCCCGCCATGCGTCAGGCGTTGAAGCGCGCCGGCTGGGCCATCGACGATGTCGATCTCTTCGAGGTCAATGAAGCCTTTGCCGTCGTGGCGATGATCGCGATGCGCGAATTGGCCATTCCCCGCGAGACGCTGAACGTGAACGGCGGCGCCTGCGCGCTCGGACATCCGATCGGAGCTTCGGGCGCGCGAATCCTGGCGACCCTGTTGTCCGCCCTGGAAACGCGGGGTGAAAAGCGTGGCTTGGCGTCGCTATGCATCGGCGGCGGTGAGGCCGTCGCCATGGCTGTCGAGCGGTTTTAGATCACGCCCTGAATAGATGCGTTTGGTGCGTCAACCGTCTCAAGGGCCACCACTGGCGCCGAGAAACGTTGGGAGCTTATCGATATTTATCTTTATGCCCGAACCCAGGTTGATGTCGCCGGGACGCATGCCGACGGGGCAGGGACCTTGGTAGCGGCCGGTGATATGGATCGCATGCAGGCCGTTCATTGGCTCGATGGGAGAGCCGCTGACCGAGATGTCTGATTGAACGTCATAGTGCGACGTGAAATCACCGGTGGCCGAGCCCCTGGTGGAGACCAATTCTCCCTCCTTCAAAGTACAGGACGAACTGAAGTGATAGGCGCCGGTTGCGTCCCGGCTGATCGATTTTTGGCACTTCCCCTTGGCGAAGTGACGGCCAAACACTCCCGACTTTAGATCTGTGGCCGCATCCAGGCAGATCTTGAGGCCACCCAGCTTTCCGGGCTTGCCGTCACGAGTCAGAGTCTGTTCCCAGAGTCCGGGCTTTCTGGTGGGCATGCCGGATGAAGCCGGCTCATGCGCCGGTCTTTCACAACTGGCGAGTGACGCCAATGTGGCAAACGCCCCAACTCGCGCGATCATCACGATGCGCATGATTGTTTCCCCGTCCCCCCGAACGATTCCCACGGCGCTCGCGTACAGACTAGCCCTCGACAGGGACAACTGAAATAGTCCCAAGTCCGGTGTTCGGCGTTGGCGTGGTCAAAGGCGGGAATCATGGTCAGCTTGCATGATAATATAGCTTCGGGGCGCCTGGAGATGGCGGAAGGCGGCGAAACCGTGTTCGCGCGATACCGTCGGCAACCCGGACGACTGATCATCGACCATGTGGAAGCGCCGCACGCCCTGCGTGGAACCGGCGCCGCGGGGCGCTTCATGCGGGCCTTGGCGGACCAGGCGCGCGCCGCCGGCGAGGAGATCGTGCCTCTTTGCGGCTATGCCGCCGCCTGGCTTCGTCGATACGATCGTCCGGCGCCCTAGATGAGCGCTGACGGGGTCAGCGCCAGTTCCTTGAGCAGGGGCTCGGCGTAAGCGATCCGCCCGGTGAGAACCGCCGGATCGCCGCTGGCCAAGCGATAGACCGCCTCGGCGATATATTCGATCGGCTGCACGCGATCACGGGTTGCATCGGTGATCAGACCATGGACAGCGACGCCAGGCGTGTCCACCAGGCCGGGCGACACGGCGTTGACCGCGATCCCATCGCCAAACACTTCCGAGGCCAGGCCTGTGGAAAACCGCTCGAGCGCGGCCTTGCACATTCCGTAGACCGTGCCGCCTATGGCCCGAGCGCCGTAGGGAGGCTTGGGGTCGATCCCGGCGCCAGAGGAGATGTTGACGATCCAGCCGCTCTTATTCGCTTTCATCGCGGGCAAAACGAGCTGGGAGAGGTGAAACGGCGCGTAGACCTGAACCTCCATCATCAACTTGAAACGTTTCTCGGTGAAGTCGGCCACTGGCATGAAAAACGTGATCGCGGCGTTGTTGATCAGGATGTCGACATCGCCCAGCGTTGCGACGGTTTCGGCAATCAACCGCTGCCGCTCACTGGCCTGGGCCAGGTCGGCCTTGATCACCAACGCGTCGCCGCCAGCGGCGCGGATGCGGGCCAGGGTTTCTGCTAAAGTACCGGGCAGACGGCTTTCGCCGACATCGGCCGTGCGGGCCGAAACGGCAACCCGCGCACCTTCCATCACAAGGCGCGCGGCGATGGCGGCGCCTATGCCCCGGCTGGCGCCGGTCACCAGCGCGACCCTGCCCTTCAGCGGGCCGTCTGGATTGATGCGGGGTTGGGTCATCGCGCGTCCTCCGATTATTTTGCTCTAAACAAACGGTAACTGGCCGTCACGCCAAGCGTTGTCTACCGGTAGACTCGCAAAATAGTCTCTTGGGGTCCCTAGCCATGAATCGTCGTCAACTGCTCGCCACCGCCGGCGCCGCCACCCTGGCTGGTGGTTTGGGCGCGGGCCCATCGGCTTTTGCCGCTCCCGGAACAGCGGCCGATCTCAACAAGCTGTTTGACGCATTCGTCAGTGAGGGGCTCGATCTGCAGCCGGAGGGCGCCACCTCGCTCGGACTCGATAGTGGTCCGCGCGCGGGCCAGAAGTTCAAACTCTCCGATCGGTCCCCGGCGGGCGTCAAGGTTCAGCAGGTATTGGGGGAGGACCAGCTCCGCCGGCTGGAAGCTTTCGACGCCAGCGCGTTGCCGCCCTCTGACGCGCTCAATCGCGATGTCGTGCTCTATGGATTGCGTCAGCAGGTTGAGAACGCCAGGCGCTTCAAATATGCGGGCGGCGGCGCGGGTTCACCGTATTTCCTCAACCAGTTCCAGGGTTCAGCCTATCACGACCTACCTGACTTCCTGGACTCCCAGCATCAGATCGCCACCAAGACCGACGTCGAGGCCTATCTGGCCCGTCTCGAGGCTTTCGCCACGGCCATGGATCAGGAGGCCGAGGATGTGCGCCTCGACCAGTCCCTCGGTGTCGTTCCGCCCGATTTCGTGCTCGATAATACGCTGACCCAACTGAAGGGCCTGCGCGCGACGCCCACCGACAAATCGGTGCTGGTCAATTCCCTGGTCCGGCGGACCAGGGAAAAGGGCATCGATGGCGATTGGGCGGCCCGGGCGACGAAAATCTATCTGGACAAGGTGGTCCCAGCTTTTGACCGACAGATCGCCCTGGCCCAGAACCTGCGCGTGGTGGCCAGCCATGATGCCGGCGTATGGCGCCTGCCGGACGGCGATGCCTACTACACCGCCTCGGTGGCGTTCTGGACTACGACGACCCTGACCGGCGATGAAATCCATCGCCAGGGCCTGTCTCTGGTGGCCGAGCTGTCGGCGCGGGCGGATGAAGCGATGAAGGCCCAGGGCTTAACCCAGGGGACCGTCGGCCAGCGATACCGGGCCATGTATGACGACCCGCGCTACCGCTACCCCAACACCGACGATGGTAAGGCCAAGTTGCTCGCCGACCTGAACGTCAAGGTGACGGCGGTCCAGGCCCGTCTACCCCAATATTTCGGTGTGCTGCCCAAGGCCAAGGTCGAGATCAAGCGCATACCCCCCTACACGGAGGCTGGCGCGCCTGGCGGCTACTACAACAATGGCGCCCTCGATGGCTCCCGCCCAGGCGCCTACTATATCAATCTGCGCGACACCGCCGAAGTTCCCAGTTGGACCCTCCCCACCTTGACCTATCACGAGGCCATTCCCGGCCATCACCTGCAACTTTCTATCGCACAAGAAGCGCCGCTGCCGCTGATCCGCAAGCTGTCGTTCTTCTCGGCTTATATCGAGGGTTGGGCGCTCTATTCCGAGCAGCTGGCCGAGGAGATGGGGATGTATCAAGGCGACTCCCTAGGCCGGATCGGCTATCTGCACGATGCTCTGTTCCGCGCTGTCCGGATGGTGGTCGATAGCGGTATGCACGCCAAGCGCTGGAGCCGTGAAAAGGCGATCGCCTACTACGTCGACGTGCTGGGCGACAAGGACGCCAGCGCCACTACCGAGATCGAACGCTATTGCGTCGCCCCGGGGCAGGCGTGCGGTTACATGCTGGGCAAGCTGACCTGGCTGCGCGAACGCGCCCGCGCCAAGGCGGCGCTTGGTGACCGGTTCGACATCCGCGCCTTTCACGACGCGGGCCTGACAAACGGGGCCGTGCCGCTGGATATCCTGCCCAAGGTGATAGACCGGTATATTGCCGGCGCGAAAGGCTAACTGAGTTTCAGCCTATTAGCCTGGCTTCTTGAAACGATAGGCGAATTGATCGGTGTGGCCTCGGATCGAGGGGTCGAACACATTGGCGGTATGGGGATCGGCCGTGTTGCGCAGGGCCTGGGATTCACCGTCCAGGATGAAGCCCGCGGCCACGACCTCCTTTGTGGCGGCGGCTGGATCGATGCGGTGCAGAGCGTCGGCGGTCTCAGTGACCGGCGCTCCAGGCAGGGCGGCGTGGTCGACGACGATCAGAACGCCACCGGGCTTGAGACGTGAAAGCCAAAGTCCGTCCATCGCGCCGACATCCAGGTGAATGCGGGTGAGGTGGAGGTCGTGGTAGTTTTCCGAGGTCCAGATCAGGTCGAGCGGCGGTAGCGTCGCCATGGCCGCCGGGTCTAGGCCCACGACGCTGACATTGGCATAGGCTGGATCGGCGGCGATCGCGGCGGCAGCCTCACGAAATTTACCCTCTGGCGCGCCGGCGTAGACATGGCCCTTGGGCCCGACCGCCTTGCTGATCAGGCGGGTGAAATAGCCGCCTCCTGGCAAGACCTCCAACACGGTGTCGCCGGATTTTAGCCCAGCGAAGGCTAGCATCTCCGCTGGTTTACGGACAGCATCGCGAGCCGTGTCGGCGGCGGGCCGGCCTGGATCGGCTACCGCCGCGGTGATGGCCGAGGATTGTGCGTCAGATGATTTGGCCATGCCCACGGCCATGGCGACGACAAGAATGAAGCCCAGTTGCGCTAAGGTCATCGTGTGTTTCCTTGTCACTTGGCTGAGGGTTTTAGGCCACGGACCAACCACGTGTCACGCTACTTTGCGGGTTGTTTGGCGTTCTCGAACCGCGATGGAGGCCGCCATCGCGATGAGCGCCCCCACAATCCAGCCGCCCAATACATCGGTGGGCCAATGCACGCCCAGATAGACCCGCGAAACGCCAATGGCGATCGAGAGGGCCGCCGCCGCGCCGACTATCGAGGCTCGCTCGACGCGAGAGGCGACGGCAGCGCCAAGGATCGACGCCAGGGTCAGATAGACCACCGGGCTCATCAGCGCGTGACCGCTTGGAAAGCTGGATGAATAGACGAGATCCAGGTGATTCACGAGCGCGGGGCGAGGGCGATCGACGAGGTGTTTTGTCGCTTCGGAGGTGATCTGCGCGAATATCACCGCGCCAGCGAACACCACGGCCTCTCGCCTCGGTCTTCGCAGAAGTAAAATCACCGTCGCGGCGATGGACACCAGGGCAAGGACCGTGAATCCCCCCAGCGCGGTGATATCCCGCATCGATTCCGTCAGCCACCGCGGCCCCACACCCACGGTGGGGTTCAGCCTTGACCGGAAAGCCAGCAACAGCACCCGGTCCAACGCGCCGATATCACCCTCCCGCGCTTCCACCGCCAGGGCGGCGAACCCGATGACGGGCGCGGCGATCACGGCGCCCATCAGCAGCAATCGCGTCTGCAGACGTCCTGTCAGCACGCGCCAGACCGACTGGGCGGCGCCGGACGTCGGGTTTGCCTTCACGCGGCAGATCCATCGGGCACGACGGCTCTGAAAGCGACCGGAACAAACGAGATACCGACCGCGCGATCGAAATCCGCCTTTTCACCGTCTAGAATAGCGGGGACCCTGCCGTGACCGGAAAGGCGCACACGCTTGACCTTCGCCAGTTTCACCGACGGGTCGTTGCGCCAGTCGTCGAACACTGCGCGAAAGGCCAAGCCGAGCATGGCGATGGCGGTCACGGGATCGAGAGCGGAAGCTTCCAGTGTCTGTTCGTCTGGGGCCAGTTCCCTGGAGACCAATGGGCACATAACCACCACCGCTTCGGCTTCGCTTGGCGGCTCGTCGCCAAAACTGTAGTCGAGAGCTTCAGAATGACGACGGATGGCCGTGACCGCGCCGGCCGCGGCTTGCGCCACGTCGCCATGGCGTAGGGCTTCCCGGGTATCCGCCCACAGCGATGGCGCGCCGAACACCGCTGCGCAAAAAAACCTTTGCCCCTCGGCCTCGCCGCCACTCACCGCGCGGATCGCGGGCGCCGCCAGGGTATCCGCCAGGGCTTTCTCCCATGTCGCTGGTCCGTAGAGCGCGTGCGGCAACATATTCAGCGTACCGCCCGCCAGCGGGATCAGCAGCCGGTCCGCTTTCCCGCAGATGATCGCCGCCGTGCGTATGGTGCCATCGCCACCAAGGACCACCACCACGTCGGAATTCGTCGCGGCATCCACAAGCGCCTGCTCGAGCGCATCCGGTTCCACGCCGACAACACTGGCCCCCGGGATCCCGGCGGCGGTGAAGACCTCGGACATTCGCGTGACCGAACCCGCGTCGCAGCTACCCCCGGCGATGTTGATGACGCCGACGATGCGCCCGAGCCGCATGTGGTCGAGCGCATCGGCGTGGGAAGGATCGAGTGACATTGCGGGCGTTTCCAAATCGCGACAACGCTAGTTCTGGCGCAAATCTCTAACGCCCCCGAACGTCTCGTGTTCCTTTTTTTGGGGTGAGGGGCTCGCCTTTGCTCAGTTCGGCGCACCTGCCGTATGTCTTGGACGCAGCGGCATGGTCCATCGCCGATATTCATCAAGACGCCCGCCTTCATAGGCCATGGCGGTCACCACCAAATCCTCGCCGCCTATGTCGATAATATTGAAACTGGGTGGCGCGCCCCGCTCACGCAAGGAGAGCGTGCCGGCCCCCACGGCATAGGTGAGCTGGTCGCCGAAGGGCAAGGGCTGGACGAAGGGTGTGTGGAGGTGGCCGCTGAGGATCAAATCGACACCCGCCGAGACCAAACGCCGAGCAGCCCGACCGCCGCCCCGTACGCGGGCGGTGATCGGCTCGCCCGCCGGCTCCACCAGCGGATGATGACAGACCATGATGCGCGCCGCGCCGGGCGACGCGACCCGCAGTCGGCCGGCGGCCTCGACCGCCTGACGGCGAGAGATTTGCCCTTTCGACCAGTTGAGACGAATCTGCCAGCCTCGTGCTGTATTGAGGGTTTGGACCACTATCTCGGGTGCGTTGAAACCAGTTTCGATCGGGCCAATGGCCTGGGCATAATCCTGAAAAGGGCGAACGACACGGTCGACCAGCCCCATCCAAGGCGTGTCGTGGTTGCCCGGCGTCGATAGCCAGGGCCTAGGTAGGCTTGAGACCCAACGACCGGCCGCGCTGAATTCGTCACCATGGCCAAGCTGAGTTATGTCCCCGCAAAGAATCAGCAGATCGAAGGGTGTCGCATGGGCGAACGATGCCGCCGCTTCGACCGCGGCCACGTTTTCCGCGCCGAAATGGATGTCCGAAAACTGCAGTAGACGGATCGACATGGTTTGAACTCTCGGAAACCGGCGATGAACGGAACCGCGCACTTCAGCAGTGGTTCCATCACGTCGAGTCGTTCAATCGATCGATATGCGCGGTCAGGCCCTCTAAAACCCGACTTCTACACCTAGCGATATGGTCCGCGGCCGAAGCGGGGTGCTCTGGGGCGTTGATCGGATCGTGAAGGGATTGCCATAGGCGAAGGTGTTGGCGCTGACATCGGCCGGATTGTCGACCGCCACGGTCAATCGCCAATGATCATCGACAATCGAGGCGGCGAGCCTGCCGGTCGTATAATCTCCCATCCTCGTCGACGTGGCTATGTTGAGCATCAGGCTTGAAGCCCCGACATACGTAACGTGGCCGTCCAGGTTCAGTGACCGTCCCCCCCATATCTTCCAGGCATAGTGAGCGCTCAGGCCGAAGGATTTGTCGGGCACCACTCCCAAGCCGATGTTGCTCAGCAGTGGGAAGGCCGAGTTGGCGTGGTACAACACGGGGTCATTGAGGATCATTTCAGCGCGTAGTTCCAGAGCGGCTACCCGCAGGGCGGCTTCGAACTCGAGGCCCAGGTTTCGCCCATCACCGATGTTGGCGGTGAACGGGATGCCGGAAGGCAGCAATTGGTCGCTCTGGATGTCCTTCCATTGAATATCGAAGCCCGCCAAACCAACCCTCAACCGTCCGTCCAGGGCGGTGATTTTCGCTCCGGCCTCAAGGCTCCAGAGACTATCACCTTTGAAAAGTCTCAACGGCTCACTCCCGCCGGGATCCGCTAGCCTTTCGCCCGGAGTGGCGGCGGTGTTGATCCCGGGCGTTCGATAGCCCTCGGCCGCTTGAACATAGATCAGGAGCGATGGCGAGATTCGGTCGGAAATGACGACCTTTGGGGCGAACCCGGTCTGGTGCACGCTGCCCGCGTATGGGGCTGAGGTGAATACGGTGAACACGGTGTTGACACTGGTTACGGCATCACGAGCCGTGAACAGCCTCCCCCCAGCCGTTACGCTGAGGCCATGGTAGATCGGCACGGTCGCCTCGCCGAACAGGGCGCCCTCATCGCGGGTGTCATGCCTTACTTCTTCGTATTGGATGGTCGGGGGTGGTGTCTCGGCAGTCAGGGTAAGGTGATTGAACTGAGTAGTGTGTGCATAGAATAGTCCAGCCAACCATTGCACCGAGCGTTCAGGCGATGAAATAAGCGTTTCTTCGGTCACCACCGAGTTGATGGTGTCCAGCGCATCGAAGGCGGCCGGTCCCCGTGGAACCACCCGGACGGGCGGAGATAGGCTTGCGTCGTAGCGGCTGAAGATATTGTGGTCGATATAGGCCACTGAAGCATGGGCCTTGGCCCAGCCAAGATCTCCAGTTAAGCCGAGATGATACTCCGTAAAATCATTATTATGTGGCTCAGGTATGCGATTTTTTCGTGTATCTGGTTGTGAGCTGAAAGATGTATATTGGGTGTCAGACGAACCAATATGTTGAACCACAGCGCCCGTGGAAATTGTCCATCTGTTGTCGAGTTTGAAGTCAAGCGTAAGTCGTCCGCCAGTCCTCTGCGAGCTGTTAACGTCATCGATCTGTAGAAATTTATTGAACAGGTAACCCCCGTCGACCTCGTGATAAACGACCAGCCGCGCCGCGCCTCGTCCCGACAGCAGCGGCAGGTTGAATATTCCATCGGCTGTATGTGAAGTCCCCCCCGACTCGGTGAAACTAACCGTTGCGCCAGTCCATAAGGCAACTCGGTCGGGGTCTGGCGCATGAGGAACCAGATGCACGACGCCGCCCAGGGAACCGGCGCCGTAAAGCGCGCCCTGGGGACCTCGAAGCACCTCGACGCGTTCCATGTCCACCAGTCGTAGGTCAGGGTCGGGCGCATTATAAGTCAGACGTGTATCGTCGAGATACAGGCCTACCAGCGATTGGGTGAGACCGGTCAGGGGGCCGTCCGAGAGGCCGCGCAGCAGCACCTTGTCTCGGCCCATGCCAAGGTTGGTCAATGTCAGCGCCGGGCTGATCAGGGCCAGATCGCCGATGTCGCGTATGCCCTGGTCGCGCAGGACCGCGCCGGAGACCGACGACACGGAATAGGCAAGGCGTTCCGCTGGGGTAGGGCGGTGTGTGGCGACCACGACCAGTTCTCGTGTTTCGGGCGCGCTGGGGTGGGGAAGACGGATGACTCGGGGCGTAGCCGGCTGTTCCACCTCCGCGGTCGTCACGGTGAAGGCGCGAGCGTCGATCTGTCGGTAGCCACATCCGCTGCCGCTCAACA
>JANYFU010000104.1 GCA_025359665.1 Caulobacteraceae bacterium | reverse complement strand
CGGCCCGCGGGCGCGAGGCGTCGAGGATGGCGAGCCGCGCCGCATTGACCAGGGTGGGGTTCTCGGACGCCTCGCCGGCCTGAGCGAAGGCTTCGTGACGGGGGTTTTCGAGGATGGGCATGGGGACGGGGCTCTGAGGATTTCGGCCAGCAATTGCAATATGCAACTTTCTGTCGAGCAAGTCAATTGACAATTGATTGCCACGAGGCTGTTTCTCGACCCGTCATACAGGAACGTTGTCGTCGCCCCGCCCGTGGTCTGGGTCTGGGTCTGGAGCCTACCCAGCGGGTCTTAGGCCCGGGTTCCGTCCGACGTCAGGTCGCCCCCTCGCGTCATGCGTGAAGCTCGTCCCGCTGATGCTGGCGTACTGGTTCAGGCCTTGGGACACATAGCTGGTCGAGGCCCCCGTTCCCCCGCCCACGTCACCGTCTGGCGCCGCCCCAGGCTGTCATAGCCATAGCTCGCCAGCAGACCCACGCCACTGGTCGCGCCGTTCTCCCCGATCGATGTCACCCGGTTCAGCACGTCGTAGACATAGCTGATGTATAGCGCGTTCGCACCGGTGTCCGGCTGCTGTGAGTATCGGTTCTCCCCATCGAGAACTGTCCTTGTTTTCGTGCCTCACCGAACCAGAGCAATCCGCAAAAGAAGGTATTCTAATTTCCGCATCGCCATATTTATTCTGGGTCGCGCGTTCTGGTGAGGTTTATTTTGGTATTTCGTTCAAATTTAACGTATCTCTTTGCATTTGTACTTAAAGTAACGATAACCATCAACAAATTCGTGGCGCCCATTAACACTGCAGCATTGCGATCCGACAGGCGGCCCGTGAGCCAAAGCACAATGGCCGAATTACAGTGACAGTGCGCCTATCTCTGAGTTCCCGCTTTCATCCTTCGTTTTCACCTTTGGACCCGGTTTAGCGGGCAGCAGGCGTCGTCCGCTTTGGCGCTCCAGGCCGGTGATGAATTCGGCCGAGCCGATGGGACGGCCGATGGTCTCGCCTTTGCGCAGCCGCTCGCTCTTGGCCAGGTCCTCCCCCGCCGCGATGCGGGCCGCCAGGTCGGGGAACCGTTCGAGCACTGCCGCGGTCGCCGTCAGGCCGTCGCTCGCCACCAAGCCCAGATGGGCGTGAACACTCGACCATCGCCAGTCCCGGGCATGGGCCACCAAACGTGCACGCACCGGGTTCAGGGCCACATAGACCAGCGCCGCCGCAAGATGGTCGTCGTCCATGGCCACGCATCCGAACCGCCCCTGCCAGAAGTGCCCCGACCGCTTGTCGCGGGCGTGCACATGGCCGGCGTAACGGCGATGGCTCGGGGCCAAAGCTCGGCGCAGGCCGTCCTCGTCGGACGGAACCAGGATCAGGTGAACGTGGTTGGGCATCAGCACCCAGGCCCAGACCTCCACGCCCGCCGCCGCGCAGTTTTCGGCCAGCAGAGTCCGGTAGAGGTTGTAGTCGTCGTCGCCGAAGAATGTCCGCGCGCGACCGTTGCCGCGCTGAGTCACGTGGTGAGCTACACCGGGAAAAACGGCGCGGGCGAGACGGGCCATGGGGATCGACTACACGAAACAGATAAACATGTCAAATATGTGCACTGTCACCGTAATTGCCGTCATGCGGCCCCTCCCCCTTTGACAAGAGCGGCCTCTCGGTGGAAGGGGCTTGGCGATACGCTTTTCGAAGGCCGGCACGCCCTGACCCGTCTCGTCCCCCTGGTCGATTGGCTGCTAGACCGCCTGCCGCCGGGCAGCGGCGTCGCCGCCTGGGCGGTTGGCTCGCCCCGCGAGAGCGAGTTCGCCGACGAGGACCGTCTGGTGGCAAGGGCCGTCAGCGGGCGTCGAGCCCAGTTCCAGGCCGGACGATCGGCGGCGCGAATGGCCCTGGCGATGCTCGGTCACGAGCCGGGTCCGATCCTGGCCCGAGCCGAAGGCGATCCGATCTGGCCGGAAGGCGTCGTGGGCTCGATCACCCATACCGAGCGCTGGGCGCTGGCCGTCGCCGCCCGGCTCAGGGCGCCGGCGGGTCTCGGCGTGGACCTCGAGACCGATTCGCCACTTGATGAGGATCTTGTCGAGATGATCTGCCGCCCCGAGGAGCGGCGACCGCATCCGCGTCTTCAGGCGCGTGGGATAGATGCGCCAAAGTTGCGCTTCGTGGCCAAGGAGGCCGTCTACAAGGCGGTGTTCCCACTGACCCGCGAGTTCATCGACTTCAACGGTGTGTCGATAGTTTTTGAGACCGGCGGGGATGCCTTTGAAGCGACATTCGTCGGCTCGCCCGACGGGAACATCGCCGGTCGGCGGTTCCTGAATGGCTGGTTTCATCATGGGGCTGGATTGTTGTGCGCGGTTTGCCTTACGGCCTGACGCCTGGAGCGAGCGGGGGTTTGAATGAGTGCTGACGCCACCAAGGCCATCGATGACCTGAGCATCGACGGGGAACTCTTCATCGTCCTGGTCAACGCCGAGGGCCAGCATTCGCTGTGGCCCGCCGCGAAAGCCGTTCCCGATGGCTGGACCTGCGTGAACGCCGCCGCGTCCAAGGCCGACAGCCTGGCCTATGTCGAAACCCATTGGACGGATATGCGGCCCGTCAGCCTGCGCGAAGCGATGGCCAAGCCGGCCGGGCAATCCGCCGGATCGCGGTGATTTCGAAGCCGATGGTTTTGCAAAAACGCCAGAAACACCGTTAGTCACCTAAATTTTTCGCGCTACCGATCAAATTGGCCGAGACCTGCTTTGGTCGACAAGCGCCCCCTCGATCGCGTCGGCGGTCGCCTGGGCGAGGGGGTCTCTGACGATGTCCTGATGGCCGCCGGGGATTTCGCGGACGGTGAGTTCGCCGCCGATCAGCTTTTGCCAGGCCAATTCGGGCGGGGGTGGCGGTTGGCTGCGGATGTAGTGGGCCGGTTTCAGGCTTTTGATGAACAGCACCGGACCGTCGTAGGGCCTGGGCTGATACTGGTACATGAATTCGTTGAGCCGCCGCAGCCTGAGGGTCGCGGGCCTTGGCAGGTATTTCACCATCAGGCGTCGCAAGAGGTAGGTGGCCTCGGCCTTGCGGGCGATCCGGCTGACGATGTGACGCCATAGCACCCCGGGCGGCGTCCGGAGCAGGTTGGCTATCATGGTGGGAAACGCGACGGTGGCGCTTTCCGCCGTCGCCGGGATGTGGCAATCGAGCAACGCGACAAGCCCGGCGGGTTCACCTTCGGCGGCCAGGCGCCTCGCCATCTCGTAGGCGACCAGGCCTCCCGCCGAATGGCCGACGAGATTGTAGGGTCCCCTCGCCCGCACGGTCCTGATCTCGGCCAGGTAGTGGGCCGCCAGGTCCTCGATCTTCCCGGGCATGGCGAGGTCGGAGCTAGCGGCTTCATTGGCCAGACCGAACGACAGGCCATAGACGGGGCGACCACGCCCGAGGCGGCGAGCCAGGTCACGCGGGATCCAGTGCACCAGGAATATCGGCGAGCCCGCTCCGCCGGTGTGCAGCGGTATCAGTGACATGCGCTCGGGCGTCTCGGCCTCGAGCGTCAGCTTACCGGCAAGCTCGAGCACCGTGGGCGCGGCGAACAGCAGCCCCAGCGCCAGTTTCTTGCCAAACGCCTTCTCGATCTCGAACATCAGCCGGACACCGAGCAGCGAGTGTCCGCCGAGTTCGAAGAAATTGTCGTCTATCCCGACGCTCCCGGCCCCGGTCAGGCGCGCGAACATGGCGCAGAGCGTGACTTCCGTGTCGTTCCTAGGGGCGCGAAAAGGCCGTTGGCTATCAAGGTCAGGCGCCGGCAGGGCGCGGCGATCAAGCTTGCCGCTGGCGGTCAGAGGCAGTTCCCGGACGTTCATGAAGACGGCCGGGATCATGTAGTTTGGCAGGCGGTTCGAGAGCGCGGCCCTCAACGCGTCGGAAGTGGGGACCGCCGTCTCGGCCGTGACGACGTAAGCCGCCAGTTGGGTCTCGCCGGCGAAGTCGCGGGGGATCACCGCCGCCTGGAGCACTCCGGCAACCTGGACCAGGGCGGCCTCGATCTCTCCAGGTTCGACGCGGAAACCGCGAATTTTAACCTGCTGGTCGGCGCGTCCGAAAAATTCCAAACGGCCGTCTGGGTTCCAGCGGGCCAGATCGCCGGTCCGGTACATGCGCGAGCCCGGCGCCCCGAACGGGCAGGCGACGAACCGTTCCGCGGTCAGGCCGGGCCGGTTGATATAGCCCCGGGCCAGGCCGACCCCCGCGACATAGAGTTCGCCGGCGACACCGATCGGAACAGGCGAGAGGTTCGGGTCGAGCACATAGGTCTGGGTCCCCCGGATGGGGCGTCCAATAGGTATGCGCTCCTTGGCGACATCGCCGGCGCCGACGCCGTGGGTGCAAGCGAAGGTAGTGGATTCCGTCGGACCATAGCCGTTCACCAGCTTCAGTTCAGGATACCGCCGCAGCAGCCGCGCGCAGGCGTCCACGGGAAGCACGTCGCCTCCGGCCAGCAATGTCCTAACGCCCGCCAGCAGATCGGGGCGCGCAGCGACCACCTGTCCGAACAGGCCGGCGGTCAGCCACAGAGTGTCGACACGGCCGTTGGCCAAGGTCCGGCCAAGCCGGTCTAGATCCAGGACGCCGGGTGGGGCCAGCACCAGGCGCGCACCGTTCAGCAGGGCGCCCCAGATCTCGAAGGTGGCGGCGTCGAAGGCGACAGGGGCGAACTGCAGCAGCGATTGGCCCGCGCCAATCGGGCAATAGGCCGGGTTTCGGGCCAGCGAAACCACGGCGCGCTGGGTGGCTCCGACGCCCTTCGGCGTGCCGGTCGAGCCGGAGGTGTAGATCACATAGGCCAGATTGTCTGGCCCAGCCCGGCCTCGCTGAAAACAAGGGACAACCGGACCGGCGTCGCCGATGTTTAGGACGGGCGTTGAGTCTTCGAGACCCAGACGTTCGGCGATATCTCGCGTGGTGATCGACAGGGTCGCGCCGCTGTCGGCCAGCATGAAGCGTGAGCGCTCGCGAGGGGCGTCGGTCTCCATCGGCAGATAGGCTCCGCCGGCCTTGGTGACGGCCAACAAGGCCACAATCATCTCGACCGACCGTTCCAGCGCCACGGCGACCACGACATCGGGACCCACTCCGGCGGCGGCGAGACGGCTGGCCAAACCGTCCGCGGCGGCGTTCAGGTCGCGATAGGTGAGTTCCTGACCGTCCCCGACCAGGGCCACCGCGTCAGGCGTGCGTTCGACCTGGATCTCGAACGCCGCGGACAGACAGCCAAACGCATCCGGGACAGGCGCGCCATCCACGCCGTCCGCCATTTCGGACAGTCCCGTCGCCAATTCGTCGGCCCAGCCCGCGACGGTCGCCGCTTGGAACAGGCCTGCGTCGTATTCGAGGCCGCCGGTGAGGCCGCCGCCCGCCATCGGCTTCAGTTCCAGCACCACATCGTGCTTGGCCCAGCGTGGCCGAAGATCGACGTCCTCGACATCGAGGCCCGCCAGCGACAGCGGGGTGTCAGGCCGCGGCTGCAGCGCGAACAGGGTCTGGATGATCGGCGATCGCGATGACGACCGGCTGGGCGCCACCTCGCGCACCAGTCGCTCGAACGGCGCATCCGAATTGGCGAGCGCCTCAAGAAGGGCGTCCCTGGCGCGGTCCAGCAGGCCGTTCGAATCTTCAAGACCGGACAGGTCGACGCGCACCGGCGCGCTGTTGATCATCAACCCGATCAGAGCCTCGCTCTCCGGGTCGGGGCGGGACGTTACCGGGATTCCCACAACGATGTCGTTCTGGCCGGCCAGGCGCCCCAGCAGCGCCGAATAAGCCGCCATCAGGACCGCGAACAGCGTCGTCCCGCGCCGTCGGCCCTGGGCTTCAAGCCGTCGGACCAAGCCCGCGTCGAGATGGATCGGCGCGAAGCCCGCGGGGCGGGCGCCGGTCGGATCACCGGGCAGGTCGGCTGGCAGAGTCAACCGTCCGGGCGCCCCCGCCAGGCGGCCGCGCCAATAGTCGATCTGGCGATCGAGATCGCCGCTGTCCTCGAGTTCCGCCTGACGAGAGGCGGCGTAGTCGGAATAGTCGACAGCCAGGACCCGCGCCACCGCGCCGTCGCCTCGCGTCCGTGCCGCATAGGATTCACCGAGTTCCCTATCGAACAGAAATTCCGACACACCATCGCCGACGATGTGGTGGATCACCACAACCAGCAGGTGTTCCTTCACCGAAAGCCGGATCAGGCGGGCGCGGAGCATCAGGTCACGAGAGAGATCGAAAGCCCGCCCGGCCTCGTTCGACAGCCTTTCGGCCGCTTCCCGTTCCCGTTCGACCGGGTCCAGGCCGGCGATATCGTCGACCTGGAGACGCCAGCCATCCGGCGGAACCGGCAAAACGCGCCCCTGGGGCTCGCCGTCGACGACTTCGATGACGGTCCTCAATGGGATGTGCCGCGTCACGATTTCAGAAAGAGCGGTAGCCAGGGCGGCGATATCGATGTCGCCTCGCAGCCGCCACGCCCTTGGCATGTTGTACGCGCCCGTGGCGCCCTCGACCTGATCCAGCGCCCATTGACCGACCTGGGCCCAGGACAGGGTGAGCCCTCCGGCGGCTGTGTCGGCGCGATGGGCGCGCGCCGCCCGCGGGTGTTTGCGACCGGCTCTCTCGACCGCCCTGGCTATGGCCTCCGGGGCGGGGGCCTCAAGCAGATCGCGCATGGATATTGACGATCCGGTCGCCGCGCGCAGCCGCGCAAGCAAGCGCATCGCCGTCAGTGACTGACCGCCCAGAGCGAAGAAGTTGTCGTCCAGTCCGACCTCTACGGCTCCGGTCAGTTCCGCGAACAGCCCGCAGACCATGGACTCGAGGGCGCCGCGGGGCGCCCGGTGCGGACCGCCGCTGTGTGACCGGGGCTTTGGCAACGCCCGCAGATCCAGTTTGCCGTTGGCGGTGAGCGGCAGAGCCTGGAGCGCGACGAAGGCCCAGGGAATCATATGCGCCGGCAGAACATGGGCGAGCGCCGCCAACAGGATCGGCTCGGCTGGAGGCTGCTGGCCGGTGGAGCCGACCAGATAGGCCGCCAGACGGGTTTCACCGTCAATGACGTGGGCGATGACGGCGGCCTGGCCAACGCCGTCTATCGCCGTCAAGGCGGCTTCGATCTCTCCGGGTTCGACCCTGTGGCCACGAACTTTCAGCTGGCGATCGGCGCGACCCAGGCATTCAAGCACGCCGTCGGCGCGCCAGCGGGCCAGGTCGCCGGTTCGATACATTCGCGCGCCCGGCTCTCCGAACGGACAGGCGACGAAGCGCTCGGCCGTGAGGCCGGGCCGGCCCAGATACCCACGCGCGAGACCGGCGCCGCTGATGAAGAGTTCCCCGACGACGCCGATCGGCGACGGGGACAAACAGGCGTCCAGGACGAACACCCGATTGTTCCAGATCGGCGCGCCGATCGGCTGTTCGTCGGGCCATGTCGCCACCTCGCCGGGCAACTCGTGGGCCACGGTCACGTGGGTCTCGGTCGGGCCGTAGTGGTTGTATAGTCGCAGGTCCGGTGTTCGCTCGGCGAAGGCGCGAATCGCGGGTGTCAGGCGAAGCGCCTCGCCCGCGACGAAAACCTCGGCAAGGCTCGACTGGCGATCAGCCGAACTCAGTTCCGCCAGCGCCTGGAACACCACGGGCGGCAGGAAAACCCTGTGAATGTCGCCGCTTTCGAGCTGATTTTGGATCGCCACCGGATCGAGGCGATCCTGGTCGGAAAGCAGCACCAGCTGTCCTCCCGCCGCCAGCGTCGAAAGGATATCCTGAAAGGCGACATCGAAGCTTGGGGAGGCGAATTGCAGTACCCGAGCGCCAACCGCAAGCGGCGCGGCGGAAGCTTGCCAGGCCAGGAGATTGACGAGGGCGCCGCAAGGCATGGCGACCCCCTTAGGCCGCCCGGTCGAGCCCGAAGTATAGATTAGATAGGCGAGATGGAGCGGATCGAGCGGCGCGCACCTGTCGCCGTCGACCGGGGCGCATGGCGACCGACCCGCCAGGTCCTCGACTACCTCCAGATCATCGAGGATCAGCAGAGCGGCCTCTCCGCTCAAACGCGGAGCGATTTCGCCGACGGTGAGGACAATAGCCGGACCGGCGTCCGCGACCATCAAATTCAGCCGCTCGACGGGATAGGCGGGGTCAAGCGGGAGATAGGCGGCTCCCGCCTTGAGCACCGCCAGGATCGCCTCGATCATGGTTTTCGAACGCCCCAGCGCGATGCCGACGATGGTTTCCGGCCCGACGCCGGAGGCGATCAGACGGTGCGCCAGGCGATTGGCGGCGGTGTCGAGATCGCGATAGCTGGTAGCTTCGTCCGCGACGATCAGCGCCGGCGCGTCGGGCGTTCGGACGACTTGGGCTTCGAACAGGCCGGGCAGCGAAACCGCGGGAACGTAATGGTCGGTGGCGTTGAAATCATCTAGGATGGCGCGCCGCTCGGCTTGATCCAGAAGCGCCGTTCCCGAGCCGTCCTCACCGATCAAGGCCTCCAGGGTCCGGAGAAAATGCCCGGACCACCGACCGACCGTAGGCTCGTCGAACAGACTGGCGTCGAATTCCACCTTCCCAACAATGGCGCCGTCCGGCGTCGGCATGAGATCGAGAAGCAGATCGAATTTCGCCAGCTGGGACGCCTGCGGCAGCCGCTCCACCATCACATCGTCGAGGGCCAGGGGATCGCCGTCCTCGACCTGCCAGGCGAACGCCGCCTGAAACAGCGGATTCCAGGCCCCGGAACGTGGAACCGCCAGTGCATCGACAATCCTTTCCAACGGGGCGTCCTGGTTGGCCAGGGCTTCAAAAGTCGCGTTTCTGGTCCGCGCGATGGTTTCGCCGGGATTCGGGCGATCCGAGAAATCGAGACGTATCGGCAGGGTGTTGACGAAATAGCCCACCAGCCCGGCCACCTCCGTGTGATCGCGGCCCCCGACCGGAGAGCCGATGACGACATCGGCTTGTCCCGACAGGCGGGACAGCATGGCGCCCCAGGCGGCGAGCAGCACCACGTAAGGCGTTGCGCCGTGGATTCGACCAACCGCCGCCAACCGGCTGGCGAGATCCGCGCCGACGACGATCGAAACCGCGCCCGCCCGCCGCAGGCGCCCCGGCTTTCGCGGCCGATCGGTCGGCAGGGTCAGCAGCACCGGCGCCCCGGAGAGACGTTCTCGCCAATAGCCGAGCTGGCGGGAAAGGCGGCCCGATTCCTCCAGTCCCGCTTGTCGCCAGGCGGCGTAGTCGGCGTAGGAAACCAGTGGATCGCCCCAAGGCGGGGAAAGATGCCGGGTCCGCGCGCCGTAGGCTTGCGACAGATCGCGGTTGAATGGCGCTTCCGACAAACCGTCGCAGGCGGCGTGATGGATCACAACCGACAGGACATGCTCATCGGCCGCGAGCCGAAATAGCCGGGCTCGCAGCAGATGATCGGCGGACAGATCAAACGGCGTCGCCGCCTCTTTCGCAAGCCGGTTGAACAACTCGTGTTCGGGGACCTCGATCTCCAGAACCTCGGAGGGGTCGGGTGGCGGGAGCAGCCGGCCATGAGCCACGCCCTCCGCAACCTCGACGATCGTTCGCAGTGGAGCGTGTCGCGCGGAGACATCAGTCAACGCCGATCGCAGCGCGGTCCGGTCAAGTGGGCCGACAAGCCGCCATGCAAAGGCGATGTTGTAGGCCGCGCCCATCCCCTCGACCTGGTCCACGGCCCAGGCGCGACCCTGTCCCCAGGACAAGGCGACGCGCCCGTCCGGAAGATCGCCGAGGCCCCTGGCCAGCGGTCCGAAAGATCCCGACACCGCGCCGGCGAGGGCGACCGCCAGGCGCCTGGGGTCCGGGTGGGCGAAAACCGAGGCCACCTGGATGTCCACGCCTGTCTCGCGTCTGATCCGCGCCGCCAGCCTGACGGCCATCAGCGAATGACCGCCGAGGGTGAAAAAATTGTCGTCCAGACCGATCCGTTCGGCTCCGGTCAGTTCGGCGAATAGGCGGCACAGAAACGCCTGGTCGTCGTTTTCCGGAGGCCGGAAATCGGCCTCTCCCGCTATCGTCGGCGACGGCAACGCCGCCTGGTCGAGCTTGCCGTTGACGGTAATCGGCAGGCGCGCCATCGGCGTGAAGGCGCTGGGAATCATGTAGGCAGGCAACCGGCTCGCCAGTTTCGCGCGGAGCTCCGCGGCGATCGGCTCCGCCATCCCGGGTTTGAAAACAAGATAGGCCGCCAGCCGCGATTCGCCTGCGATTTCCCGCGTCACGACGGCGGCGGCGCTCACCGCGTCGATGTCGCACAGCGCCGCCTCGATCTCTCCAGGTTCGATGCGGAACCCGCGAATCTTCACCTGCCGGTCCGCGCGGCCAAGGAACTCCAGGCCGCCGACTTCGCCCCAGCGGCCAAGATCGCCGGTGCGGTACATGCGACACCCGGGCGGTCCGAACGGGCAGGCGACGAATCGCTCGGCCGTCAGCCCAGCACGGTTGACATACCCTCGGGCCAGACCCGGACCCGAAACATAGAGTTCGCCCACGGCTCCGCTCGGTACGGGATCGAGGCGATCGTCGAGGATGTGGATCGACAGATCCGACATAGCGTGGCCCACCACGCTGGCGGCGACACTTGTCAGCCCGCCGTCGAGAAACAGGCCGGAAATGTGCACCGTCGTCTCGGTGGCGCCCCACATGTTGACGACATGCGGCGAGGTCTGGGGATATCGCCGGAACCAGGGCTTCAACCTGCGAGCGTCGAGCGACTCGCCACCGAAGATCAGGTAGCGCAGCGCCAGCGGTAGCGGCGATCCGTCTTCCAGAACTCCGAGGAGCGCGTAGAACGCCGAAGGCGTCTGGCAGAAGACGGTTATCCTCTCCCGCTGAAGCAGCGCCGGGAGCCGCGAGGGCGACCGCCGGTCATCATCGTCGACAATGACCAGTCGCCCGCCATGCAAGAACGCGCCCCAGATCTCCCAGACGGAAAAATCGAAGGCGTAGGAATGAAACAGGGTCCAGACGTCGTCCGGACCGAAGTCGAACCAGTCGCCGACGCTTGAGAACAGCCTGACGATGTTCCGATGGGTTACGCCGACACCCTTGGGCGCGCCCGTGGAGCCCGAGGTGTAGATCACATAGGCGAGATTGTCCGGGGCGAGATTGTCCGGCGCGGGCCGGCGGGCGGGGCTGGTTTCGAGGACGGCGGCCTGGGCGGGATCGTCAAGAGCCACCGTTCGCACGGTGTCGCCAAAGGCAAGCCGGGCGAGAACGGCCTGGGTCGACAGGACTATCCCGGCGCCGCAGTCGGCCACGATGAAACCGGTTCGCTCGGGGGGCGAAGACGGGTCCAAGGGGACATAGGCGGCCCCGGTCTTCAGCACCGCCAGCATCGCGACGACAAGTTCGATCGAGGGCTCGAACGCCAGCGCCACCAGGGTTTCCGGTCCGGCGCCAAGTTGGATAAGGACGTGGGCCAGCCGGTTCGACACGGTTTCGAGAGCGCCGTAGGTCAAGCGCTGGTCTCGAAACGTCAGCGCCACCGCCAGGGGCCGGAGCCCCGCCTGGATCGTGAACAAGTCGCCGAGCGTCGCCGGAACTGAGGAACAGACCGCGTCTTCGACATTCAATGTCACCCAGGCGCGCTCCGCTCTGTCCGGGCCTGGATGGCTTGCCACGCCCCCCCATGGTATCGCACCGGCTAGCCTCGATCGTGGGGTGCGGTCAATGTGGCGGACACAGTATCGCCAAGATCGACCCGCTCCCGCCCGGCGATGCGGCAGCCGTATGTTGGCAATCATGCAGGATGGAAACGGCCGCCCCTCATGCCCATTCTTGAAATTCTCGACCTGTCGGCCGCCCTGGGCGCCGGCGCGCCGCTCGCCGGACTAGACCTTGGGACCAAGACCATCGGCGTCGCGGTTTCCGACACCTCGCTGATGATCGCCAGTCCGCTGGCCTTGATCAAACGGACCAAATTCACCGAGGATGTCGAGGTTCTGTTCGCGCTGATGGCCAAGCGTGGCGCGTTGGGCCTGGTGATCGGCTTGCCGGTCAACATGGACGGGACGGAGGGGCCGAAATGCCAGTCGGTGCGCGCCTTTGGGCGGCATCTGCTGCGCCTGCGGGACCTGCCGATCGCCTATTGGGACGAGAGGCTGTCCAGCGCCGCGGTCAACCGCGTGCTGATCAGCGAAGCGGACGCCACGCGCGGGCGCCGCGCCGAGGTGGTGGACAAGATGGCGGCTGCCTGGATCCTACAGGGCGCGCTCGACCGAATGAGATTGCTTCCCGCGCTGGGGGCGTCTTCC